>CATYEP010000035.1 GCA_958405585.1 uncultured Eubacteriales bacterium | reverse complement strand
CCCGAAACCGTTGTCAGCGGAAGACGAAGCGAAGTATCTGCGCTTAGCGCACGAGGGGGATAAAGCGGCGAAAGATATGCTTGTAAGGCACAATATGCGGCTCGTGGCGCATATCGTAAAGAAATACAGCGGAGCGGCGGAGACGGACGATCTGATTTCTGTGGGGAGCATCGGGCTGATCAAGGCTATCGACACGTACAAAGACGGAAAAGGCACGCAGTTGGCGACATATACGGCGCGATGCATTGAAAACGAGATATTGATGCTGATCCGCAGCAATAAAAAGCACAAGGGAAACGTGTACTTGTCAGATCCCGTGGGAGTAGATAAGGAAGGGAATGAACTTACGCTGATGGATCTGCTGTTTGAAAAGGAAGACGGCGTATTCAAGACGGTGGAGAACAAGCTGGTGAAGGAAAAATTCATGCGGCTTTTAAGGCAGACATTGACAGAACGCGAATATACGGTGCTTTGTTTGCGGTATGGGTTAAAAGGCGGAGCGCCGATGCCGCAGCGGGAAGTCGCAGTATTTTTAAAAATTTCGCGCTCATATATTTCCAGGATTGAAAAGAGAGCGATCGAGAAAGTACGGGCAAACATGGATCGCAGTGATTACACGTAAAATTTTGCGGTTGTGTCGTAAAAAACGAGGGAGAAAAGAGAAAAAGTGCGGGAAAAGGACCTTGTGAACGTCATTTTTTGGAAAAACCATTTACAAAGGGGCGGTCACGTGGTATAATAAGACAAAAGAAAAGGCGCCGTATGGGCGCAAGGTGCGCCGCGGACAAGTCTGCGGCAGAGAAATTCGGTTTACTTTCGGGGGTGCGACATGCTCTGTACCAACTGCAAAAAAAGGGAAGCTACGCACACGGTTTGCGAAAACGACGGGGAAGAACTGCACTTGTGCGACGGATGTTTCGAACGGTTGGGCGGGGCTGCGGCATATCTGGGGGACGGGCCGGATTTTTTTGTTAATTTTTTGCCGCCCGAGAAAGACGTCGCCTTGAAGTGTCCCGTATGCGGAACGACCTTATCGGATTATAGGCGGACGGGGCTTGTCGGGTGTGCGGCATGTTATGATACGTTTCGGGATGAGCTGATGCCCGTGATCCGCAGGATTCACGGCAAGACGCAGCACGAAGGGAAAAGACCGCTCGGGAGCGGGAAGCTGTTCGAATTGCTGGATGCACTGAAGGGGCTTCGCACGGATCTGGAACGGGCGTTGCGCGAAAAGAGAATGAAGGATGCGGAACGCATCAATCGCGACATTCGCGAGGTCAGCCGTATGATCAACGATGCGGGAGGCGAAAATGAATAATATCGAGAGTACGGTCGTATCGACGCGGGTGCGGCTTGCGCGGAATCTTGGCGATTATCCGTTTCCGTCGGCATTTAAGAATACGGCGCAGGGCAGGAAGGTGATCCGCAGGGTTTACGATGCGGCGGCACGGGTGCGCGGATTTCGGCTTTATACGATGAATGAGATCAGTGAAACGGTTGCGCAGTCGCTGTGCGACGATCATCTGATCAGTGCGGAACTTGCGGCGAACAAGAGTTGCGGGGCGGCGCTGATCGACGAGGAAGAGACCGATGCGGATGCGCCGCGCGGGAAATTTTCTCTGATGATCAACGAAGAAGATCATTTACGGGAACAATACATCGTAAACGGGCTGAACCTGCCATTGGCGTACCGAAAAATTTCGGCGGTGGATGACGAATTGTCGAAAGAGCTGCGTTTTGCTTTCGATTCGCAGCTCGGATATCTGACCGCCTGTCCGACCAATCTCGGGACGGGATTGCGCGCCTCGGTGATGTTGTTTTTGCCGGGACTGACGCGTATGCACAAAATGAATCGTCTGACGCGGGAAATATCGCGTCTGGGGCATACGGTAAGGGGCGTATACGGGGAAGGCAGTACGGCGGAAGGGTATATGTATCAGATCAGCAACGAAGTGACTTTAGGTGTGGACGAAGATTATATACTTTCGGAAGTACAGCGTGCCGTGTTGGAGATTGTGAATCTTGAGGCGCAGGCGCGGAAGGCTTTGCGGACGAGTGATTATGTGGGGATGAAAGATGAATGTTGCCGTGCATACGGAGTTTTGTGCAACTGTGAGCAGATTTCGTACGGAGAGTTTATCCAGCTTGCGTCGGAAGTGAAACTGGGGATCGCGTTGGATTTTTTGGAATCGAAGCGATTTTCGGCAATGGACGAACTGATATCGGCGGTGCGGCCATCCAATCTGAATCTTTTGGTTGATAAACCGCTGACTGCGTCGGAGCGTGACATATGCAGGGCGGAGAAGTGCCGCGCGGCGCTGACGGCTGTGCGCAGATGTAAATAATATTTTTGAGAGCGGAGCAGGTAATGTACGACTTTAACAAATTTTCGATAAATCTTCAAAAGGCTTTGAAATTGTCGGTGGATGCGGCGAAATATTACGGGAGCACGTATGTAGGAAGCGAGCATGTGCTATTCGGGATGCTGAACGTGCCGGAATGCCGTGCGTGCCGAATTTTGCGTTCGGCGGGGGTGACGGAACCGGAGTATCGTTCGGTATTTGTACGGACGCTGGATAAACGTACCAAGCTGACGGGCTTTACGCCGCGGACAAAGGGAATGTTTGACAAGGCATGCGAATATGCGGTGGATCATGACGGCACGGGAGCGAGCGTGGGAAGCGAATATATGCTTCTGGCGATTTTGGCGGATGACGAATCGGTGGCTGTGCGGCTTTTGAGAATGCTGGGCATCGATATAGATGAATTGTTGTCGGCACTGGATGCGGAAATGGGCGAGCCAAAACCTGACCCGGAACTGGATATGTACGAATTTCGTATACAGCGGGCGAGCCAGCAGGCGCATGAAGGCGTCGGGCAGGGAAAATCGGGCGGCGGACTCAGTCTCCGTTTCGGAACGGATCTAACGCAAAAAGCGCGGGAGGGCAAGATCGACCCGGTCATCGGCAGAAAAAAGGAAATCGATAAAATTATACAAGTTTTGTCGCGTCGAACGAAAAACAATCCCGTACTTGTCGGGGAGCCCGGTGTCGGAAAGAGTGCCGTTGTGGAAGGGCTTGCACAGGCGATCGTGCGCGGGGAAGTGCCCGATCTTTTGTCGGGAAAAACGGTATTTTCCCTGGATCTTCCCGGAATGCTTGCGGGTGCGAAGTATCGCGGCGATTTTGAAGAGCGTTTAAAAGAGAGTATCGAAGCGATCCAAAAGAGCGGCAACGTCATACTGTTTATTGACGAAATCCACAATATTGTGGGTGCAGGTTCGAGTGCGGATAACAGCATGGATGCGGCGAATATTCTCAAACCCATGTTGGCGCGCGGGGAATTGCAGACGATCGGAGCGACGACGCTGGACGAGTATCGGAAATACATTGAAAAGGATCCTGCTTTGGAGCGTCGTTTTACGCCCGTGAACGTAGAGCAGCCGAGCGTGGAAGAAACGATCGAAATTTTACGCGGTTTGCGAGATAAATATGAAGCGCATCACAAAGTCACGATCAGCGATGATGCGATCGTGGCGGCGGCGAGCCTTTCCGATCGTTATATAACGGATCGTTTTTTGCCGGATAAGGCAATCGATCTGATCGATGAAGCGGCGAGCCGTGCGCGGCTGGACAGCTATAACGGGCCGGAAGGCATCAAGGAGAAAGAACAGGAAATCGAGCGCCTGACGGCAGAGAAAAACAAGGCAGTCCGCAAGGATGATTTTCTTGCCGCGCAGAATTTTCTGCAACAGATCAAGCAGACGGAAGGCGAGATCGCGAAGATCCGCGAAGACTGGGAAAAGACGCGCAAGGAAAGCCATGCGAGCATCGGAGCGGAAGATGTGGCAAAGATCGTGGCGAGCTGGACGGGTATTCCCGTCGTACGTCTGACGGAAGAAGAGAGCAAACGTCTTTTGCATCTGGAAGATGAATTGCATAAAAGGGTGATCGGGCAGGAAGAAGCCGTATCGGCGGTGGCGAAGGCGATCCGCCGTGCAAGGGCAGGATTAAAGGATCCGAACAGACCGATCGGTTCATTTATTTTTGTCGGGCCTACGGGAGTTGGTAAAACGGAGCTTTGCAAGGCGCTGGCGGCGGCGATGTTCGGGGACGAGCGGCTGATGGTTCGCCTGGACATGAGTGAATTCATGGAAAAACATTCGGTGAGCAAGATCATCGGAGCGCCTCCGGGATATGTCGGTTTTGAAGATGCAGGCGGCCAGCTCACGGAGAAAATACGCCGCAAGCCTTATTCGGTAGTGCTTTTCGACGAAATCGAAAAGGCGCATCCGGACGTATTCAATATTCTTTTGCAGATCCTGGATGACGGACGTCTGAGCGACAGCAAGGGCCGCGTTGTGAGTTTTAAAAATACGATCATCATCATGACGAGCAATGTCGGAGCGGGGAAAGTCAACGAAATGCGTCGGCTTGGTTTTTCGGGCGGTGCCGAATCGGATGCGGACATGGCGGAATATGACCGCATGAAAGAAAAGATCACCGATGAGCTGAAAACGCAGTTCAAACCCGAATTTTTGAACCGTGTGGATGAGATCATCATTTTTCACAAGCTGACCAGAGAGGATGCTTCCAAGGTATGTGATCTGTTTTTGTCGACACTGTGTGAACGCCTGAAAAAACGGGAAATAGAGCTTTCGGTGACGGAAGCGGCGAAGCAGCTGCTGTTGGACGAAGGATACGATACGGTATATGGGGCGCGTCCGCTGCGCAGGGTGATACAGCGGCGCATGGAAGATGCGCTCAGCGAAGAAATTCTGGCTAATAAAGTATTGCCGGGACAGAAAGTTATGGCGGACGCAAAGGACGGAAAGATCCTGTTCCGTGCGTTGAAATAGGAATAATTTCAAACAGAAAGCGCCGGTTTTTCGCGTTTTGTGAAAAACCGTTGTAAAATAACATCAGGAGGGAAAGATTATGCGCATTGAAATCAGTGAAAAAAATTGCAAGGCGGGCGAAAAGCTTATCGGAGTAGTGGAGAAAAAAGTATCGAAACTCGATAAGTATTTTGATGAGGATGCAATTTGCTCTGTATATCTGAAACAGGAAAATAAAATCAGCAAGACAGAACTCACGATTTATTATAAAGGCAACATGGTACGCGCAGAAGTTTCGGGCGATAATTTTTACGACAATATCGACGCTGTATTGCCGAAGATAGAGCGGCAGATTTATAAACATAAGTCCAAGATCGAATCCAAACTGAAAAAGGATGCTTTCGTTGAAAAGCAGCTGTTTTTCCGTGAGGAAGTTTTGCCGGAGAGCAAACTGGTGAAAACAAAAACTTTCCGCCTTACTCCCATGACCGCAGAAGAGGCTGCGGATCAGTTGGATATGCTCGGCCATTCTTTTTATGTCTTTCAGGATTCCGAAACGGGAGAAGTAAGGGTCGTTTATCTGAGGGACGACGGAGGTATCGGGCTTTTGATTCCTCAAAAAGCATAAAGATAAGGCGTGGCAGCGCTTGATTGAATGAAAAGACCGCGAGGCTTTCAGCCTCGCGGTCTTTTCATTTGTGTGTTAGCCGTATTTTGGTTAATGGGGAATAAGGATTAATCCAGCATATTTTAACGAGCGGCCGGGATATCGGAAAAAACAGAGACAAACTGCGGGATATGATAAATTTTCCGCGTCAAACTGCATAAAATAAATTTATGAAGAGCAGCAGTCAGGTAAAAGACGCTTATGAGAAAGTGCGCGGAGCCTTTTCCTATTTAGCGGCAAAAAAATATACGACTTTGGCGGGTACGATGGCATTTTTTCTTGTCATGTCGGTGGTGCCGTTTTTGTTCTGGCTGACACTGTTGTTCGGAAAACTGAACATCGATTATACGCAGCTTCTGGAGCTGGAGATTTTTTCCGAAGTAAAGGATGTATTTTTATATCTGAGGGATGCGGCGCAGAGCGCCACAGCCGGAGCTTCGGTGGTATTGCTTGCGACGACGTTGTATTCATCCACGAATTTGTTTTACCATATGCGCCGCAGCGGAGAGATCATATACGAATTCAGCAGGCGGAAGGGCGGATTGCTGATCAGACTGTCGGCGGTCGTGTTGCTCTTTATCGTGATGGTTTTATTTATTTTCGGGGTTATTTTGTTTTTGCTGGGCAACGCGCTGCTGCAAAGATTATTTCCGTCTTTTATTGCGCAGGTAGCGGTATATGCATTGTTCGGGATATTTGTGTTCGGGCTGCTGATATTGATGAATTTGTATATTTGTCCGTACAGGATCGGGGTAAAGAATGTGGTTTGGGGCAGCCTGCTGACGCTTTTGCTGGGCGGGTTGGCGTCGTTCGGATTTTCGGTATACGCAAGCTTTGGTTCGATGCAGCGTTTGTATGGCGCGGCGGTATTTTTGATCGTGTTTCTGTTATGGCTGTATATCCTGATGATCTGTTTTGTGATCGGCGTTATCTTTAACTGTTGGCTGTTGGAGCAGGACAAATTGAGAAAAATTGTCCATAAAAAATTCTGAATTTGGTCGAATCGATTGCAAACCTCGGCGTCATATAGTATAATGACAATGTACTTTTGTGAGAGTACGCATACAATCATACGAAAAGGAAAAGGAGTTACGGATGTATCAGTTATTTTGTGATTCGAATTGTGAGCTGTGGTATACGACTGCAAAGGAATACGGGTTAAAAGTGATTCGTATGCCGTATGTTTTGGACGGCGAAGAATATTATTATGATTTGGGGGAGAATACAGATTTCAAACATTTTTATGATCGGATGCGTGCGGGATCTGTACCGACGACTTCGGCGATCAATGAGCAGAACTATATTGATTATTTCGAGCCGGTACTGAAAGAGGGGAAAGATATTTATTATATCACATTTTCGCACAAACTTTCGGCGACTTTTGAAAGCATGGACAAGGCGATCGCAAAGCTGAAGGAGAGCTATCCGGATCGTGTGATTCGCACCTTCGATACGAAATCGATCAGTTTGGGGAGCGGATTTCAGGTGCGCTATGCGGCGGAAAAATACCGTGCGGGAGCCACGATGGACGAGCTGGAAGCATATCTGACGGAATTGCGTGATCATACGATCGTATATTTTGTGGTAGATGATCTTGTGTATCTGAAAAGAGGCGGCAGGATCTCGGCGCTGACAGCGACGCTGGGTTCGCTTCTCGGAATCAAACCGATGATCTCTATTCTGGAGGACGGATCTTTGCAGAGTGTCGGAAAAATAAAGGGTTCGAAACGTGTATTTGCTGAATTTATCCGAATCATGCACGAACACAACTGCAATGTGAAAGATTACAGAGTCGAAGTTTTGCAGGCGGATTGTCCGCAAATAGGAGATTCTTTTGTACAGGCTCTGAAGAATGAATTCGGGCAGGACATTACGATCGATTATCAGATCGTGGGGCCGGTGATCGCGTCGCATTGCGGGCCGGGGACTTTGGGGTTGATTTTCTACGGTGATCGTTAAACATCTGGGGCGGGTACTCTGCATTTTTCTGAGTGCGGCAATAATATGTTTTTGCGGCTGCAGCGGGCCGGAGTCTTCATCATATTATTTTGTGGAATTTTCGATCTCGTCTAATTTTTATGCGGACGGTGAAAAGCTGGATGACAAGGAAATTCGTACCATTTCGGACGAGGTCGGAAAAATGCTCAATTCGATCGAGGACGATGTCAGTACGGAAAAAGACGGAAGTGTGGCGCAGATCAATGCCGCAGGCGTTGGCGAAAAAATTGATGCGAGCGAATACACGTCGGAGTTGTTTGCGCTTTCTGAAGAATTGTACCGAAAAACGGACGGGGCATTTTCACCCGCGCTGTATAATCTGAGCGAGCTGTGGGGGTTTTCGCCCGAATATGCCGATCGATATACGCAGTCGAGACAGGAGCCGCCGCAGAGTGAAATCGATAAGGCTTTGAAAGCGTCACAATTTGAAGACATTTACAGAACGGAAAACGGAGAGATCGTTAAGAAAAATGCGGAGACGCGCATTGATTTCGGCGGGATCGCGAAGGGATACATGAGCGATTGCGTCCTGGCATATCTGCGGGAGAGATACGGAGAGATACAAGGGACGTTTTCTGTCATGTCCAATTCGGTGCTTGCGGGCGAAAAGCAGAATGATACGGCAGGACTTGGATACACGGCAACGCTGGAAAATCCGCGCAAAGAAATAACGGGCGGATTGAGTTCGGCAGGAGCTTTGTATTTTACGGGGCTTTCGGATGTTGCGGTCAGCACGAGTGCGGATGACTATCGGTATTATGTCTATGACGGTATGATCTACAAGCACATACTGGATCCGGCGACAGGACGGCCTTCAGATAACGGCGTGATCAGTATTACGGTATTGGTTCCGTTGTCTGTACCGCATGCGGGCGCATTGGCGGATGCGTATTCCACCACAGGTTTTTGTATGCCTTTGACGCAGGCTTTGTCGTTCTATGAGTCGTTGTGGAAGGAATACGGCATCGGAGCGGTAGTCATCTCTTCGGATTTTAAATATTACACGATCGGCGATTATACTGTTTTGCAGCCGAAAGAATATGCACAGCTTACCAATCCTTCGTTGGCGGATCAAGTAGAGAACGTTTTTACGTATTCTGAAGTTTCTGCGGCACAGGATGAAGTCATCCCTTGCGAGAAAGAAAGGGAATATATCGACATAGTTGCGGCAAGAAACGGTTAAAAACATATGAACAGGTACGAAAAAATAGATCAGATAAAAAAACAAAAATATTTTGTTTTAGGAGACGTCGCAGTATTTGCGGCGGCGCTTCTGCTGATTGCTTTTTTTGTGTTTGTCGCATTTCTGATCCCGAAGGAAAAAGGGGATGCTTTCTATGTGTATTATCGGGGGGAGCAGATCTTCAGTGCTTTGTTGGAGAGAGATGCGGAATATATTTTTTATATAGAAAACGGCAAAGGGATTGTGGAGAAATACGAAGATTCGGACGGCTATACGAATTTTAACAGAATTTCGGTTCAGGGCGGAACTGTCCGCGTAAGCGGGGCAGACTGTTCGGATCATACCTGCGAACATTTAGGTGCGCACAGTTGGGGGGAGATCATCTGCGTGCCGCATGATCTGCGTATAGAGATTCGCGGCAAGGGATTGGAGACGGACGTATGAAAAAAATTTCGGCGCATGAAATTTCCGTGCTTGGAATTATGCTTGCGGCAGCGAGTATCGTATTTTTGATAGAATCTTTGACTCCGCCGTTGCTGCCGGTAGCTCCGTATGTCAAAATGGGGCTGGCGAATGTTTTTGTTCTGCTTGTGATCATTTATTACGGGGCAGGGAAGGCATTTTTATTTGTTTTGGCTAAAAACCTTTTGACAGGGCTGATATCCTGGAGCGGTTTTGCGATTGTCTTTAATCTGGCAGGGAGCGTATGTGCGTATCTTATCATGACAGGGCTGTACGCGGCGGTATTTCCGAAAGTAAGTCTTGTTTCTGTCAGTGTTGCAGGCGCAATTTTGAGTAATATAGCGCGCACGAGTGTTGCGGTTTTGATCATGGAAGCGCCTTCCTTGTATGTTCAGTTACCGTTCGTCGGAGGATTCAGTCTGGCGGCGGGAATAATTGTCGGAATTTTAACTACTTTATGTGTAAAACATTTGCCTGAAAGATTGACAAATTTAAAATAAAGAGTTATAATATAAAACAGTGGTTAAATAATGGATGCTTGTTAAAACGCAAGCACAAATGCAGAGATGGCGGAGCGGTCGAACGCGCACGACTCGAAATCGTGTTTACCCCCATAAGGGTAACAAGGGTTCAAATCCCTTTCTCTGCGCCAGAAAAGCACCTTTTTCGGGTGCTTTTTTTGTTTTTCACGGTTCAATGCGAAATTTTTGGTATTCAGATTTTCGAAAAGTGTTTGTCGTGTGGGTATAGGTTTGGAGCGTAATTTTAATTTTAAAGTAAAATGCTTGAAATAATAGTTAAATTATGAGATAATTTTTTTAATAATTATGAGGATAAACATATGACATTAAAAAAGCAAATGAAGAAGTTGCTAATTATAGCCTCAATTGTACTTGCCTCTTTACTACTGATTATATTTTTGATTGCTCCATATACGATCGGTGTTATTTTATATAACAGCGTATTTGGAGTAAGGTATCAAACGTTAGACTATCTTAAATTTCATATCGAGGACTTTGATGGACTTAATGCGGACAGATATGAATTCACCTCGAATGACAACCAAAAACTTGTCGGCTACCATTATTACATAGATGATTCAGATAGTAAAGCCCTTATCGTAATGTCGCACGGGCTTGGTGGTGGACATAACACTTATATGGACATTGCTTATTATTTTACGCAAAACGGTTATAGTGTATTTGCATATGACTCTACGGGCAATGACGAGAGCGATGGCGACGGCATAAACGGTATTCCTCAAGGTGTTGCCGATTTAAATTATGCAATTGATTTTGTTCAATCAATAGATAAACTTAAGGACTTACCTGTTATGCTGTGGGGACATAGTTGGGGCGGGTACTGCGTGAGCGCGGTTCTTAACTATCACCCTGAGGTTAAGGCGGTTGCCTCTATAGCAGGCTTCAATCAATCAGGTGACCTCATTCGCGCACAGGGTGAGTTGATGGTAGGCAGCTTTATTAACTTTATGATGCCGTACGTCAATTCGATTGAAAGTATGAAATGTGGCGAATACTCGTCAGTTACTGCACTTTCTGGTTTTGCCAACGCTGAATGCGGTGTTTTTATTGCACACAGTAGCGACGATACAACCGTACCTATCCAATACGGCTACGACTTCTATTACCAACACTATTCCGACGACTCTCGGTTTAGATTTGTTAAGTATGACGATAGAGGACACATTAATATACTTTATTCTGATGCATATATAAATTATATGGACGAATTTACAGAGAGTATGAACGATTATTTCAGTGACTCACCTACATACGAGGAACGAGCAGAATATTACAATGAGCATCTTAAGAGGAGTATTTATTGCAATAGATTAAATAAAGAACTGTTTGAAAGTATCGTCAACTTTTATAACTTGTATTTAGAAGTTTAGCCAACTATACTTCGTAAACGAAGCTGTGGGTTCTGCGAGGTTTTAATCCACGCGAGAAAAATGGCAGGGAGAACTTCTCTTGACTGGTTTATGGTTTGGATTTTAATTTGTTTTTTGCGCCATGTTTAGTGGATGATAATGCAGTCCGCTATAAAAGCCTTGAAAAACGATGAGTATTTCAGGGCTTTTTTGTTGTTTATAATAACAACTTGCTGAGCAACTGAATAGACTTTTTATAAAGGTGGGCAAATAGAAAATCCTGTCAGGCAATTGGAGTGACTGGCAATTGACGCAAAAGAAAGACAGGGAATCAGCACATACAAAGAGGAAGGCGCATTGCCATATCCTGTTTGCGTCGAAGAATCGAAGGCGGATCATACAGGAGAGCGGTTTCGGAATTTTATTTGCGACGGGGTTATTTGTTTGTTATTTTAAAAGTTCTGTGCTATAATGAAACGGAATAACTGGAAACGAGGTAATCATGTTACAGGTAACGAATGTCAGCCTGCAATACGGCAGCAAAAAACTGTTTGAAGATGTCAATCTGAAATTTACGAAAGGCAATTGTTATGGGATTATTGGCGCAAACGGTGCCGGGAAATCAACGTTTTTAAAAGTACTGTCGGGTGAAATTGAGCCGAATAAAGGCGAAGTTACGCTCGATAAGAATGAACGTATGTCGGTTTTGATGCAGAACCAGAACGCTTACGATGATCAGACGGTCGTTCGCACGGTCATGCTGGGGCATAAGCGGCTTGTGCAGATCATGGATGAAAAGGACGCCCTGTATGCGAAGCCTGATTTTTCGGAAGAGGATGGCATTCGTGCATCCGAATTGGAAAGCGAGTTTGCGGAATTGAACGGGTGGGAAGCGGAATCGGAAGCGCAGACGCTCCTGAATGAATTGGATATCCCTGCGGAATACCATTATACGCTGATGGGAGACCTTGATGCGAAGATGAAAGTCAAGGTATTGCTTGCGCAGGCGCTTTTCGGTAATCCGGATGTTCTGCTGTTGGACGAGCCGACCAACAATCTGGATATCAAGACGGTGCGTTGGCTGGAAAATTATTTGTTGGATTTTGAAAATACGATTATAATCGTTTCGCACAACAGGCATTTTCTGAATAAAGTCTGCACATATATTTGTGATGTGGATTTCGGGAAAATCCAGTTGTATTTGGGAAACTACGATTTCTGGTATCAGACAAGTCAGTTGATTGCGCGTCAGATGCGTGACCAGAATAAGAAAATGGAACAGCGTGCCAAGGAATTGCAGGAGTTTATTGCGAGATTTGCCGCGAACGCATCCAAATCCAGACAGGCAACGTCCCGCAAAAAAGAACTGGAGCGTCTTACTTTAAATGATATTAAACCCTCATTGCGCAAATATCCTTTTATTGATTTTAAGTTTGAAAGAGAGATCGGAAACGACATTCTCATCGTGGAAGGGCTGACGAAGAAAGGCTATTTTGAAGATGTGGATTTTATTGTGCAGAAGAATGACAAGATCGGTTTTGTCAGCGATAAGAGTACGACGATCACCATGCTCTTTGATATTCTGACCGGAAAAGTACAGCCCGATGCGGGAACGGTCAAGTGGGGAAAGACGATATCCCTGTCCGTACTGCCGCAGAACAACAACGAATTCTTTGAAAACTGTGATTTGAATCTGGTGGAATGGCTGAGTCAGTTTTCAAATGATCATTACGAAGAATATCTGCGCGGTTGGTTGGGCAGGATGCTATTTTCCGGAGAGGAAGCTCTGAAAAAAGCCAAGGTTTTGTCCGGAGGCGAAAAAGTTCGCTGTATGCTTGCAAAAATGATGCTTGAGGGCAGCAATTTCCTGATCATGGACGAGCCGACGAACCATCTGGATCTGGAATCGATCACGGCACTCAATAACGGAATGCAGAATTTTAAAGGCTGCATGTTGTTTACGTCTCACGACCAGGAATTGATGAATACCGTTGCCAATCGCATTATTGAGATCAACGAGAAAAAGACTTTCGACAAAAATGTTACTTATGATGAATATCTCGACATAACGAACAACTGAAAACGGGAAATAAAAAATGTATCCATATAAAATTATCACATTTCCGGACGGGACAGGAATAACTCTGTACGAGATTTTTATTTTGCTTGGCGTTATTGCGGCACTTGTTCTTTTTCGGATCCTGGCAGACCGCCGCAAAATGCCGGCGAAATTACAGAACCTGATACTGATCGGAGCCGTTGCGGCGTTTGTGATCGGTTATCTTTCAGCGGTGTTGTTTCAGGCGTTTTACAATGCGCTTGCAACGGGAAAATTTGAGCTGAACGGCAATACCGGATCGACGTTTTACGGTGGTTTTATCGGCGGAGCGGTCAGCATGTTGCTGATTTATTTCATTGGAGGCAGATTGCTTTTCAAAAGCATGAAAACTTCTGTGGAGTGGCTTCCGACGTTTGCCAACATTGCGGCAGCGTGTATTCCGTTGGCGCATGGATTCGGAAGGATCGGCTGCCTTACGGCGGGCTGCTGTCACGGCGGAGTTACGGACGCCTGGTACGGAATAACACAGTGGGTGGAAATATCGGCGGGAAAATACGGCTGGGAAAAGGTAGTCCCGATCCAGTTGTTTGAAGCAATTTTTCTGTTTTTATTGGCGGCACTTCTCTTTATGCTGGTCTGGAAGAAAAAAGGGTTTGGCTTGTCGGGATATCTGATCGGGTATGGAGTCTGGCGATTTGTTATCGAATTTTTCCGCACGGACGACCGAGGAGCTTCGTTTATTCCCGGGCTGACGCCTTCTCAGGTTACGGCAATTTTGATGGTATTGATCGGCATTGCGCTGATTGCCGCATATTACGTGATCAGGAAGAAAAAGGGGCGGCAAGTTTTCATCGCTCCGGATTTAAGAGAAAGTTCAGAGACGGTTGATAAAGAAAAACAATCAAAGGAGGGGTGAAGGATGGATAAAGATCCTTTTGAGAAGCAGGAAAACTCTGCGGCGGATGATAAAGAAGCGGAGAGCAGTGCTTCAAAGGAAAAGAAAGAGTCAGCGGATTTAGAAGAAATGCAAAAGAAAAAGATTGTATGCTGTTTGGCTTATGTGTTCGGAATTTTATTCTTTTTGCCGCTGATCCTGTACCCGAAAGATGATTTTGCTAAATTTCATGCGAATCAGTCGCTCGTAATTTTGCTTACAAGCATTATTGTGAGTGCTTTATGCGGTATTCTCGGAATGATCCCTGCCATCGGATTTATTTTCGGGATTATCGGGGGCGTTCTCGGCGTCGTCATTTTGATCGCTTGCATACTCGGGATCGTTTCGGTCGTTCAGGAAGAGAAGACAAAGCTTCCGCTTATCGGAAATATCCGGATCATTTCGTGATCGTCCTTTCATGATTTAAGAAAAGAGAGTAAGAGCTGTACTTTCGGGTATGGCTCTTTTTGTTTTACGGCAAGCAAGAAACAGAAAACAGGTTCAGCTATATTGCGGCAACTAAAATTCAGAGATTGAACAAGACTGTCTGAAGTATGTCGGTGGGAAGGACTGCGCGTATTTTGTGGGACAGAATAAAGACAGACTGAAATGTTCAAAATTTAAGATGAAAGAGGCAGAAAGCGGGATCGGCTCTTGCTAAAGTAAAAAAATTTTGGTATAATATGGGTAGAAAAGTATTCCCGCACGGAGGAACTATGAAAGAGCTTGTGCTGATTGACGGAAACAGCCTTTTGAATCGGGCATTTTACGCGACAAAACTTTTGACGACCAGGGACGGAACTCCCACCAATGCAGTCTTTGGTTTTATAAAATTGCTTTTGAAAATTATTCAGGACAACAAACCCGATCGGCTGATCGTTACGTTCGATTTGAAAGCGCCGACATTTCGCCATAAAATGTACGATGGATATAAGGCAACAAGGAAACCGATGCCGGACGATCTGGTT
The DNA here is from genome assembly GCA_958405585.1 of uncultured Eubacteriales bacterium. Taxonomy (GTDB): domain Bacteria; phylum Bacillota; class Clostridia; order Christensenellales; family Borkfalkiaceae; genus Borkfalkia. The sequence goes on along the minus strand of CATYEP010000035.1, from coordinate 311 downwards.
GTTCAGGTCGGGATGCTCAAATCTCTGCTTCATTCCATGAATATCACGATGTGCGAGAAAGAGGGATACGAAGCGGATGACCTGATCGGAACGTTGTCGCACGCTTTTTCGGATACGCACAGCATTATCATTACGGGAGACAGAGATGCTTATCAGCTTGTAGACGATGTGACGGATGTTTTTATAACCAAGACAGGTGTGAGTGAACTTTTGAAGCTCAATAAAAATAATTTTGAACAGCTTATAGGTTACAAACCGTCGCAGGTCATCGACATGAAAGCTTTGATGGGTGATTCATCGGACAATATACC
>CATYEP010000034.1 GCA_958405585.1 uncultured Eubacteriales bacterium | reverse complement strand
ATCCGGCAAGAATCCGGGAGGCGGGTTTACGTAACGAACCTGATCGCCCCTGAACCTGAGCTTTACCCTTCCCAATTCACCGTTACGATGTTTTGCAATGATAAGGTCTGCCGCATCCTTGATGATCTTGCCGCTCTTGATCTCTTCTTCCGTCGCCGCAACATCCGGTCTGTGAATAAACATAACGATGTCGGCGTCTTGTTCGATAGCGCCCGATTCACGCAAGTCCGACAGCTGCGGTTCTTCCTTCGAGGAGATCCTTCGCAACTGTGACAATGCCAAAACGGGCACGTCGAGCTCCTTGGCCATGATCTTTAAGTTACGGGTGATCGATGAAATTTCCTGTTGACGGTTTTCTTCCGCCCTGCGCTCTCCGCTTCCCATCAGCTGGATATAGTCGATCATGATAATATCCAGCCCCTCTTTTCTGGCTTTGAGACGTCTGCACTTGGACAAAATTTCCGCCGGAGTGATTTTTGACGAATCATCAATATAGATTTTCGCTTTTTTCAGATCCGCGCTCGCTTTCCAAAGTTTTTTCCAGTCCGACTGCGTCAGTTCCCCTGAAAGCGCTTTGGACATACTCACCCTTGCATACGAACACAGCAGACGCTGCGCCAGCTGGATGCGCGGCATTTCCAGAGAGAAAACCGCACAGACACGGTTATCGCACAACGCCGCATGTTCGATGATGTTCATGCCGATCGTGGTCTTTCCTACACCCGGACGCGCCGCCAATACGATAAAGTCTGATTTCTGAAGCCCGTTTGTCATCTTGTCAAGCTTTGTAAAACCTGTATTGACTCCGCGCAAAGCATTTTTATCTGTGGATATGACCTCAAATTTATTTAACACCTGGTCATAGCTGTCATCTTCGCGCATGTCGATCAGAGTGGAGGTGTCCATTGTCCTCGAAATATCGAAAACCTGTTTTTCTGCGAATGCTATACTGTCCGCCGCATCCGATCCGTTCATCGATTCCTCTATGATCTTTTGCGAAGATCGGATAAGCCTGCGATGTACACTGTCGCGTTTGACTATGTCAAAATAAGTCTTGTAATTTGCTGCCGAAGGCATGATTCTGGCAAGATCGGTCAGATATGTGATCCCGCCCGCTTTCTCCAAAGTCTTATCATTCTCCAGCTGATCGGCGAGCGTAACGATATCGACAGGCTTGCGGGCATTGAACGTTGCTTTCATCGCACCGATGATCAACTTATGCGATTCCTGATAAAAATCATCGTCCGATAATTTATCCAGTATATCCGTAAGTATATCGTTGTCGATCAGCAAACATCCGAGCAGTGCCTGTTCCGCTTCCAGATTGTTAGGCAAAACATTCGTCTTGGTTGCCATTATCATTTCTCCCGCGGCTTAAACCGCTGTCTTTTTCCTGAGTGACTTTTTTTCTTTAAAACGCTTCCCCGTCTTTCGGAACAGCCGCGCCAGATCATCCGCCGATCCGCCTTCCAGATTGTTCTTCGGAACGATCAGAGCCTGCGTTTTTCCGATGTATACATAAAACAAATCTTTTCGCTCGTAGATCCCGGCAATCTGTTCATACGGGATCTCATATTCTTCTTCACGGTCTGCCGCTTTTAACTTCAAAGCCACCGAATTTTCATCAAAACAAAAAAACTGCTGCGTCTTTAAAAAATTTGCATTGGCGCGCACTCGCTTTTCCGCTTTTGATTTCTGCAGAGCCTGCATTACAAAGGGCATAATGACCGCTACCGCAAACAAGGCTCCGGCGCCGACAAACAAGATACTGTTGCCGCTCAGACCTCCGAAGACGCAAAGCACGATCCCTATCCCGAAAAACAGGATCGGATATGCGAATGCCTGCGCTCCGCGCGCCACGAACAGGTGAAACACGCAGAAGCGCTTGTATTCTTCAAGATCGTTCTTATAATGACACCGTATCATATCAGGACAACGACTCAAATTGCGCCAGCGTTTCGCGGAATTCTTTCATCGCCGCGTCAAACGCATCGCGTTTTGTCAGATCTATCCCCGCCAGCTTCAGAAGTTCGACAGGGCTGTCGCTTCCGCCCGATGAAAGGAATTTCTTGTAATCACGGACAGCCTTCTCTCCCTCTTTCAGAATACGGCTGACGATCGAAATAGCGCTGATGATCCCAGTCGCATACTTGTATACATAGAAAGAAGTATAAAAATGAGGAATCCTCGACCACTCGTAAGCAATTTCCTTGTCATGCACGATCGCATCACCATAATACTGTCTGTTCAGATCCAGATAAATTTTATTGCAGTATTCCGCCGTTAAGGGAGTCCCTTTCTCCGCAGCATCGTGTGCAAGGTATTCAAATTCAGCAAACATCGTCTGCCTGTGCAATGTCGTACGCACGGTATCCAGGAAATAATTGAGCAGGTACTTCTTCATCTTCAGATCGCTCGTCTGTCCGAGAATATATTTCAGCAACAAAACTTCGTTGACCGTGCTGGCTACTTCCGCCACAAAAATCCTGTAATCCGCTTTCGCATACGGCTGGTTTTCATTCGAATAATACGTATGGAGCGAATGTCCCATTTCATGGGCGATCGTAAAGACATCGTGCGTTGTCTTCTGATAGTTCAAAAGCACATACGGGTGCAATCCGTACATACCCGTACTGTACGCCCCGCTTCTTTTGCCTGCCGTCTCACAGACATCCACCCAGCCTTCCGCAAAGCCCTTTTTCAGCAAAGAACAATATTCCTCTCCTAAAGGCGCTAACCCTTTCACCACAAGGTCGCAGGCTTCTTCATAGGAAAGTTTAAGATCCGCATCTTCCACCAAAGGCGCATATATGTCATACATATGCTGTTCCTTGAGTCCGAGTATCTTTTTCCGCAAAGCTATATAATCGTGCATATCCTTCAGATTCTCATGAACCGAAGAAATCAGATTTTCATAGACGACAGCTGCAACATCCTCTCCGTCCAACGCCTGTTCCAGACAAGAATCATAGCCGCGCGCTCTGCACAAAAATACGTCCTTCAAAACATTCCCATAGTACGTCGCTGCGATCGTGTTTGTTAAACCGATATAAGCTGAATAATATGTTTCGAATGCCTTTTTGCGAAGTTCACGGTCAGTCCCGTGCAGCAAAACGCCGTACATGCCGTGCGTCAGCTTGATCTTTTCGCCCTCTTTATCTTCCACTTCCCCAAGTTTAATATCGGCATTGTCGATCATGGAAAAAACATTCCGGAACTGCGCATACATTTCACCGCCGGAAGCAAGCAGCTTCTCTTCCGCCGCCGAAAGTATGTGTTTTTTGCTCCGGATCAATTGGCGCAAAAAATAGTCATAATCTTTGAGCCGTTCATCTTTGCAAAAACTTTCCAACGTTTCATCGCTCAAAGATGTCAGCTCCGGCTCCACAAATGACGTTGCAGAAGAAAATTTTACATACAGCGACATCGCGCGCGCCTGCATCGATGTATATTTCGCAACTCTCGAATCCTCATCGTGACGCATATGCGCATACAAGTGCAGCCGCTCGATCTTTTTGCCCGTCTCTTCCGAACATTTGCAGTATTCGGCAAGTTTCTCCGCCGTGGTCAATTTCCCCTCGAATCTGCTGAAATCGAGCATCTTCTCCGCTTCCGAATAGCATTCTTCCCACGCTTCATCCGAAGGAAAAATGTCCTCCGTTTTCCATTTATATTTATTTTCGACTTCCTTTCTTTCCATACCACATCTCCAGAATATCAGTTTTTGTTACTGTGTATCGGTGCAGGGATCCTGCCGCCGCGCAAAATAAACCGCGAGCTGTCCGTCGTATTGACAGGCATGATCGGAGCCCGTCCAAGCAATCCGCCAAACTCAACGCTGTCACCGACATCTTTTCCCGGCACGGGAATTACGCGGACTGCCGTCGTTTTGTTATTGATCATACCGATCGCCGCTTCGTCTGCAATAATAGCGCTGATCGTCGTCGCAGGCGTTTTCCCGGGGATCGCGATCATATCCAATCCGACGGAACAGACCGCCGTCATAGCTTCCAGTTTATCGATATTCAACAATCCCTTTTCCGCCGCCTGAATCATGCCGATGTCCTCGCTGACCGGTATAAACGCTCCCGACAAGCCGCCCACATGAGAACTTGCCATCACGCCGCCCTTTTTCACCGCATCGTTCAGCATGGCGAGCGCCGCCGTCGTACCGTGTCCGCCCACACATTCCAGACCGAGCTCTTCGAGAATATGCGCCACCGAATCACCCATCACGGGAGTCGGCGCCAGCGACAGATCCACGATCCCAAATTCCGCATTTAAGCGCTTTGCCGCTTCTTTGGCGATCAGTTGACCCGCTCTTGTAATTTTAAATGCCGTTTTCTTGATCGTTTCCGCTGCATCGTTCAGGTTTGCATCCGGGATATTTTCCAAGGCATGTTTGACAACGCCAGGCCCCGATACGCCTACGTTAATGACCGTACCGCTTTCCCCGACCCCATGGAATGCTCCCGCCATAAACGGATTATCCTCCACGGCATTCGCAAAGACGACCAGCTTTGCACAACCCAAGCCGTCCTGTTCTTTTGTCAGTTCCGCCGTCTTTTTCACGACTTCACCCATGAGTTTAACGGCATCCATATTGATCCCGGACTTGCTCGAACCGATATTTACCGACGAACAGATGCGTTCCGTCGAAGCAAGCAACTCCGGAATACCCTCGATAAATATCTTTTCATAGTCCGCCGTGGCCTTGTGTACGAGCGCAGAATATCCGCCCAAAAAATCGATTCCCAGCTCTTTCGCCGCCTTGTCCAATGCTTTCCCGATCAACCCCGCTTTCTGCGGAAACGGTGCCGCGATCAGACTTACCGGCGTGACCGAAACTCTCTTATTTACGATCGGGATCCCGTATTCCCCCGAAAGCTGTTCCGCTACTTTTACGATGTTTTTCGCTTTCTCGCAGACCGTATCATATACGTTCTGCGCAGTCTTTTCCGCCGTCGCCCCAATGCACGGAAACAACGATATGCCCATCGTGATCGTTCGGATATCGAGATGCTCTCTCTCGATCATGTCAATGGTTTCCAATACTTCAAACTTATTAAACATTTCTTCGGCCCTTCTCAGATATTGTGCATGGCATTGAAAATTGCTTCATGCTGCATACGGATCGACATACCGATCTGCCGCCCGAGCTCTTCACATTCTTTTGCAAGCTCTGAAAGCTCCACTTTCAGATCACTGATATCCACCAGCATGATCATCGCAAAATAATCCTGCAAAAGAGTCTGACTGATATCCTCAACATTCACTCCTTTTTCCGCAAGAAAACTGCTCACTTTCGCAATGATACCGATCTTGTCCTTTCCCGTCACTGTTACTACTGCACGCATTATTTCACTTCTCCTATCCGCAGCGGTTTCCGGTTGGCATCTTCTTTCTCTTTCTCCGCCGCAAAATTTTCATCATGTCCCACGATTTCATATTCTATGATCACATTTCCCTGCGTAAGATAACACACCTCATCTCCCTTTTGGAACTTAGGCAACGGCTTTTCTTTATCACAGTAAATCTTTCTGTCCATGTATTCCGATTTTTTCTTGCTCCATTCGGAAAAGATCAGAACATAAAAATCCACTCCGTCGCGCAATTCCGGCTCCTCATACCGCAAAAAGATACTGTTGTTCACCTGCTTCATTCCGACAGAAACATAACTGATCAGTTTATAGTACCTGCGCGCCCGGTGAAATTTTATTCCCATAAATACATACGCAAAGACTACATAAACACAGCTTACCACACTCACGATCACTTGCGGTACAGGCTGCAAAGGATCCTCATACGGAAGCGACATAAAATAAACAAGACATGCAACACAGATAACAACAAAGAAAAGTGTTACGCCCAAAAAACCACGCAAAATGTTTCTCTGCTGTTTGTATGCCGAAATCAGGTCATTATCATTAAAAACTATAGTCATGTAAAATTTTTCTCCCGATTTATTTCGTAATAAATAAGACGCCGAGCGTATTTCTTCCGCAATGGCTCGTTATGATACTGCCCGCAACCGTCACATCGATCTCTTCAAAGTCAAAAAGTTCTTCCACCATCGACTTCGCAAGTTCCACCAACTCCGGATCCGCATTGCTGTGCGTCACAAAACAACGACGTTTATCATAAGAAGGATATTCCGTCACAAGGTCATTGATGTAATTGCGGATACACCTTGACATTTTTCCGATATATTTCTTTTTCGGATAAAGTTCACCGTCCTTCATATCGATCAGAGGATGGATCGACAACACTTTCGCGCCGTAATAAGAAAGCGTCGAACAGCGGCCGCCTTTATAAAGATACAACAGTGTATCCGGCACAAAAGACGTGTTGACTTTTTCGCGCAGAGACATGATCTCGTCATAAATTTCCTGCGCGGATTTACCTTCGTCCCGCAGATCGCATGCTTTCATGACTAACAAACCTTGTCCCGTCGAGAGCGCGTGCGAATCGACAACCAACACCTTGCCGTCAAACTGCTTTGCCGCTGCCGCCGCAAATCCGTGAGAACCGCTGGCTTTGGAGGAAATGTTAAAATGTATCACCGTCTTCCCCGCGTCCGTAAACTGTTTGAAAAACTCGGCATATTCTTCCGTACTCGGCGCAGCCGTTTTCGGAAGTTCGCCCGTTTCATCGAAATGACGGAAAATATCCGCAGGCATGATGTCCACTCCATCCTTATACGTGTGCGCGCCGAGCATAACGCTCAGGCGCATCAAACTGATCCCGTTTTTTTCGAGCTGCTCTTCACTCAAGTCACAGGTACTGTCAGATGTGATTACGATATCGCTCATATTCCGCTTACTCCTTTTCCGTTATCCGAATTGAAAAAATCCGAATACGGTGGTCAATATTTTTTTATGTTTCAACGACCAATCGGTCACCACCCCGACAATACTGCTCATCGGTATCGGGCCGAACGATCGGCTGTCGCTGCTCACGCTGCGATGATCCCCCATCACGTAGACCATTCCTTCGGGAACCACAATGCAACCGTCAACAATATAATATTCATCCTCTCCGGGTGTCGGAAGCGTTTCCGTCCACACCTCTCCCAGATACGGCTCCTCTACTACTGCGAAAGATTCTTCTCCCGCGTTTTTACGATATAAAACGCTGTTCTGCGCCTTGATCGTATCGCCGGGCAATCCTATGACCCTCTTGATCAGTTCGCTGTTGTTGCTGATATTCGGCGTAGCATGAAACACAATGATATCGCCATGCTCAGGCCGATCCAATGTATTGACGAACAGATAATCGCCGCCATGATATTTTCCGTCCGACCCCATTACCCCGCCGTATAAAGTCGGCTCCATCGACGACCCGTTTACCTGGACGCCGATCAATACATTTGTAAAAACGAAAATAAAGATCGCGAAAACCGCCAGCAATACCGCAAAAAAACGAACGGTTGACATTGTCTCTCGCTGCGGATACCGCCGGTTTTCTATCAGTTCTTTATAATTCGTACGTTCACTCATCGGATACCGCCTTCTGCTTGACCGCCTTTAAAAATTCCGGATACGACAACATCACGACCCTGCCGCATTTATCGCATTTGATCTTATAATCCGCTCCCGTGCGGATCACCGTCCAGATATTCCCGCCGCAAGGATGCTTCTTCTTCGTGATAACCTTATCTCCTAATGAGTATACCATATTTTTTACCTTATAAAAAGTAAATTCTGTGAAATTTTTAAATCCAAAGCAAATTATTCAGACAAAACGGCTCATCCGAAGAAAATGAAACGGAAACGGCGTCCGAAAACTGCAAAAGCGCTTTGTTTTCTTCCGTTTTGAAATCTTTCGGAGAAAGCACCCGATCAGCCCAGTATTCTCCGCCCGTAACTTTCAGGTTGCAATAATATTTCTCCGAAACACCGTTCTTTGCAGCGAATATACAGAGCCGGATAATATTCGACTCGGCACTGTAAAGATCCATCTTCAGCAAAGCGTTCTGCTCCGGCCTGTATTTCGGATCATTGATACGGTAAAGCCGCAGCCCGTACGAAGAATAGATCCCGCGGATCCCGAACGGCCCCTCAATCATCGAAAGAGGCGGCACGCTGCTGTCCAGAAAACAATCCGCAAGTACGTTCTTGTCCAGTTTATCAAGAACAAAACTGTCAAATTTATTGACACTGCTGTACAAAATACGGTTTTTATCCGTCAAATTCGTGTACTGTTTCTCTATCTTCCTGACCGCGATCTTGGACGAAACCGCAAACCCGCAACTGTATTTTGCCTTTGCAAAAGCAAACACACGCGAACTTCCCTTGTACGCGTTCAGTCGGAATACCTGTTCATGCTCTTCCGTTTCACGTTTGAACGTACAGCGCGTCCAGTCTCTGACTGAAGAATCGGGACAGTCTTCCGCCATAAAAACTTCACAATAGACCATTTCGCCGTTCCTGTCAGACCGTATCTTGGCAACCAGTTCCCCGTCATCCTCCTCGATACTGATCTCCGCAGGCGATGGAATAAACACTTCCCTGCTTTTCAGATATTTATCCGCAAAAAGATCCAGATCGTTCATTCCCGTATTGCCGATCCTGCCGTTGTACCGTACCGCAAAATAAAATGTCTTATCCTGCTGCGGATTGATACGCGCAAAGGTGTCGAAAGCCCTGTCTGCGTCAAAACGCTCGTCGTTGGTAGAACACAACATCAGCACGGGGCATTTCACATACTGCGCATACGCCTGAGAATCCACCCCCGCAAGAAAGCGATACCGTTCATCGTCCATCTTCAATTCTGCCGCGGAATCCCCGAATTTATTGATCCCACGATATGCCCGCCAGCCCCCCGCGCAAACAGGGATCACGCAGGAAAGATCATCGCTCGTTGCCGCCAGCTGCCAGGCAATGTCGCCGCCCGCTTTCAGACCAATGACCCCGATCTTGGAGATCTGCGCATTCGCCCTCAGATACCGTACGCAATACCGCGCCACGGCAACCCATTCATACCAGGAAGTTTCAACCGCCGAAGGTTCCGCAAAGTCCAGATGTCTTCCTGCCTGTTCATAATTCGCATACGCAATTTCTTCCGGATATACGGTATATTCTTTTCCTTCCGAATCAGAAAATTCTCCGCGATAGTCGGGCATGAGAACGGCATATCCTTTTTGTACGAACCGACGTATCAGCGCAATGTCCGCCGTGTGATCGCAGTCCGGTAAAATCAGCAAAGCCGGAATTGAATTCCCTTCCGACGGCATGCCGAACAACGCAAAAATATTCACGCGCGATGCGCCGACTGATCTCCCAGACAAACGGACTTTCCGAAATACGGATTTTTCTTCCGTCCATTCATCGACGATCTGCTCATTTACCGGCAGTGAATCATTAAAATCATTCCAGAGCGTTATCGGTGTTAAAATTTTATTTGCCAAAATGACCTCCCTTGCTCAGCAGCTGATCTGTATTTCCGAACTGCCTCCCTCAGCAGCACCCGTTACCGTTATTTTATTATTGATCCTGTGTTTCAATTCTTCCACATGCGAGATCAATCCGATAGAAAATTTACTGTTCTTTAATTTTTCCAGACTGTCCATCACCGTATCGATAAGTTTTTCATCCAACGTACCGAATCCTTCGTCCAGAAAGAAAAACTCGATCGGCCGAAGCGACTTTGCGTATATCGCCGAACTGAGCGCCAGTGCCAGGGAAAGCGACACCAAAAAAGTTTCTCCGCCCGAAAGAGTGTTGACACTCCTCTCTTCCCCGCCACAAAGATTATCGATGATCACAAACCCGGATTTATACCGTATAAAATACCTTCCGCCCGTAAGCTGTAAAAGCGTTTTCGACGCCGCCACCGATATGTCCGAAAGATATTCGCTTGCCACAAATTCCATAAAAGCATTGCCGCGGACAAGATCGCGAAGGCGCGCAATCTTAAAAAGTTCCGCCTCTTCGCGTTTAAGCTCTTTTTCCAGCCTTCTCCGCACCTCGGCGCGCTTTTCAAGATCCGCAACCTGCTGGGCATACACTGCCGATTTTTTGGTGACGTCTTCCTTTTTCTGCGCCAAAAGCTGCATTTGCTGTGCGCTTTTTTGAAACTCTTCTTCCGATATATTTTCCGAAGCGCCGTCCCCCAGTAAACTCAGCTTTGCCTGGACTTCATGCAATTCTTTGCGGAATGACTCAACTTTCCTGAGTACAAGCTCTGCCTGCGGGATCTCCTCCAGCAATTTCTGCGCTTTCTCCTCTTCTGAAAAACCGGAAGTTGCCAGCAACTCCTGTAATTTGCTTTTATCTTCCGCCAGAGCGATCTCAAGCCGTGCCAGCATCGTACGGCACTTTGTTTCCTCTATCTCATCATCCCTTATCTTCTTTTTTAAATCTTCGCATTTTTTCGTAAACAGCTCGAGGCTATCCTGCAGCTCTTTTTTTTGATTGCGCAGATTTTTTTCCAGGACAGCAAAATCCGGGATCTCGGATACCCCGAGCGCATTTCGGATCTTCTCTTCCTGCTTTTTTACCGTATCCGCAATCTTCTCTCCGTCAGACTTAATACGAGCCAGTTCTTTTCCTGCCTCGTCGGATTCGCTCTCCGCTTTGGCTTTTTCCAAGGCATGGGCGTTCTGTTCCGCCAGAAGCTCTTCCCTTTGCCTTTGCAATTTTTTAAAAGATTCGAGCAGTTCCGACGCATCTGCGGACTTTTCACGCTCCAGTTTAGCCGCGTACTCAGCCGCCTTTTTCACAAGCTCGGCATCCACCCGCTCAAACAATTCTCCGCCCAAAAAATCACGGTGCAGATCGCTCCTGCTCTTCTCAAAATATTCTTTGGCTGATCGAAATTCCGACGCCAGAAGCGCACTGTCCAGCCGTTCCGCAAGATACGCCTCCGGCGTCAGCTTCCCCAGTTTTTCAAGTTTGTCAGCAATTTTTTCCCGCAAGACTTCCTGTTCCAGCGCTCTTTTCTTTGCCGCAGACTGTTTCGAAACTGTTTTCTGGTATTGTTCCCGCAAAGATTCCCTTTGCCGTGCATATCCTTTCAGCAGTTCCGCATCTGTTTTCGCATAGGAAATTTTTGCCAGTTTCCCGTTGATCTCTTCCGCCGCCGTTTTATTGGCATCCGCATCAAAAAAACGGATCAGCTCATCCAACGTATTCTGCGAATTTATTTTGTCCGTCAATGCCTTATCCTGCGCCAGCAATGTATCGGTTTTTTCCTTTTCCGAACGGTTCAGGCGGCGGCGAAGTTCGACAATCTCCCGCGCCGTCGGGATCTGTTTCGCCTTAATTTCCAGTCCGTCCATCTCTTCACGCTTTGCAAAAAGCAGCGTCAGCTGTTCGGAAAGCTTATTCCGTTGGTTTGTCCGCTCATATGCGGTCTTTACCTTCTCGTAGTCTGCCTTGAAATTTGCATATGCAAGATCCAGCTCGCTCTTTTGTGCGTCAAGCTGTTTCGCATCTTCTTTTAACTGTTTCAGTACAGCATCATCCGCGTCCGCATACCCGCGAAGCTCCCCTTCCTTGCTGTCACAAAGAGATTTAACGGCCGCGTATTTTTCCTTGATGCGCGCATTCAACACATCCCCGAAACGTTCCAGTCCGAACAACCTGGAAATCAAACGCAAGCGGTCGCCGCGTTCCGATTTTACAAACTGCGCAAACTCACCCTGCGGCAATGCGATACACTTTTTAAAATCTTCAAAAGAAAGGCCGACGATCTCCTGGATTTTGGCGTTTGTGTTTTTCACTCCGTCGCTGATCGCTATGATCCTCTTTCCGCTCAGTTCAGACAATGTAAGTGACTGCGCAGAATTTTTCCGTTTGATCTCACGCTCGATCCGATAGACCTTGCGGCCGTCATGCGTTTCGGTTTCAAAATCGAAAAGAACTCGTGCCTTATCGCAATTATAATTGATGATCTCGTTCCCGTTTCCGCCGCGAATCCTGTCCACACGCCCATATAAAGCAAAGATCATGGCGTCCAGAATTGTCGTCTTCCCGCTTCCCGTATCGCCGAATATCCCGAATATTCCTCCGGAAAGCAATTTTTCGAAATCGATCTCCGCCTTTTTGGAAAAGCTGTTGATCCCGCAAAAACTTAAATATTTAGGTTTCATCGGCATGCTCCGTCAAAGATAGAAATAATTCGGTCAGATCATCGGACGGCTCCTCCGAATATATCGACTTATAATACGTTTTGAACAGCTCCGACGCGGGAAGCTGCCTGAGCGACAATACATCCGCATTCTCGCCGCTGCCCTGAACCTTTGGAAATAAAATCAAGATGCCCTCGTTTGCCTCTTTCAGTTCCCGAACCTGCGCCGTCAGAAGCGGTTCGTTGAGATACATGGTCAATTCAATATAACAATCCGGGTATTTTTTTACGAGAGACAGAGCGTCCTGCATACCGTTTGCCGAAAGCCGAACGAGCTGTTTCCCTGATTTGAGCGGTATCTTGCGTAAATCGCGCACACCGCCTTTATCAATATCAAAGACGGTAACACTCTTTTCCATCCCCGCTTCGTCAAAAGAATACTGCAAAATCGATCCGCTGTAGACCACATTGTTTTTAAACTGCTGGCGCTTATGCAAATGGCCGAGAGCAGTATATTCGCAGGCAGGCAATGCTCCGAGCGGAACTGCCCTGGCGCCGCCGAGATCGATCTGGCGTTCGCCTTCGCTTACTTGCCCCCCCGCAATAAAAAGATGCGATAAAAATACCGACGGCAAACGGCGCACGTTCTCTTTCTGCCCCATTTCCATCCAGCGTTGCATTTTTTCGATAAAGCTCTCATCCGGATTCTTATCTTCTTTTAATCTCGCTTCGTTGGGATACGGTAAAACATTGATAAATATTTCTTCGCCCGCCGCATTCCCGATCACAAGATGATTGGCGCCCGCTTCCCTCGCGCACACGCTCCGACCCGGATATAATTTCGGAACCCTGCCTGCGTTGCCGAAAATATAAATCCCGAGCTCTTCAGACAGCGACGTTGCCGCACCCAGCCGGATGTTATCGTCATGATTGCCGCTGATCAGCACTACACAGCGGTCTTCGCCTGCAATTTTTTTCACTGCACGGTAAAAAAGATCTTCTGCCTCCGCGGGAGGTAAAAAGGTATCGAATATATCGCCCGCAACCAAAACCAGCTCCACCGATTCGCGTTCACAGATATTTACGATCTCCTCCAACGCTGCCGCCTGTTCTTCCAGACGCTCTCTTCCGGCCAGCCGTTTGCCGATATGCCAATCGGATGTGTGCAATACTCTCATACTTCTCCGCACAGGAAAAAAACTCAAAAAGAAAAATTTTTGCCCGCTTTCGGGCGCAAATAATCTTGATTTCCCGACAAATAATTTATATAATAGTATAGCGCATCTTACCAAATAAATCAAGCGTTGCGCGGAGTTTGCTCATGGGATTTTGCTCATACTCAAAAGAGTTTTCGCTTTCCTCTTATACGGGAATCGAAAACCAATTTATTCAGAAATATATGCCGATGGCGGATGGCGACGCCGTGAAAGTTTATATCTTCGGGCTGTATCTTTGCCAGAATATTCAGCAGGACTACACACTCGCCGAAGCCGCTTCTACGCTGAATTTTTCCGAAGAAAAAATTGTCGACCTTTTTAAATTCTGGGAGGATTTCGATTTATTGGAAATCGTTTCTTACCAGCCTTTTTCTGTGCGCTATTTCCCTGCTGATTATGCCAAAGGCAAACCCAAACGCATCCGTACGGAAAAATATTCGGAATTTAATAAAGCGGTTCAGTCGCTGATGCCGAAAAAAATGATTTCACCCAACGAATTTATGAAATATTTTGCCGTCATGGAAGAATATGCGATCAAACCGGAAGCTATGCTCCTGATCGTACGTTACTGCATCGATCTGAAAGGCGAAAGCATTCCGCAGAATTACATTTTGCAGGTCGCAAGAAATTTCGCAGCCGAAGGAATCACGACCGTCGAACAGATCGAAAGCAAACTCTCCGATTATATGGTTCAGAGCGGCGATATCGCAGGTATTCTGCGTGCCATGGGCTCCACCCGAAAAGCGGAACCGGATGATTATAAATTACTCAAAAAATGGACGGAAGAACTTGGTTTTGAACTTTCGGTGATCGAATTTACCGCTTCCTTATATAAAAAAAGCGGACTCAACAAGCTGGATGAGGTTTTGCAGGAACTTTATTCCAATAAAAAGTTTTCCAAAACCGAGATTCGGGAATACCTTGCAAGAAAGACGGAGATCCGTGCGCTTACCCTTTCCGTCGCCAAAGAACTGGGGGTATATTGCCAGATCGTCGATACATATACGGATAACTTCGTCAGCAAATGGCTGGCGGCCGGATACGAAGATTCTTCCCTGGTACAGCTCGCAAAATATTGTTTCCGCCGTGAACGCAAATCCTTTGAAAAAATGGACGAACTTATCGGAAAACTCGTATCTTTGGGCGTTGTCTCAGCCGACAGTATCGTGACCTATATGGAAAGCGAAGCAAGAGAACAGGAATTTGCGGGTCAGGTACTCAAAACGGCAGGCATTTCCCGCCGCGTCAACAATTGGGACAGAGAATGCCTGCGCAACTGGCGAAGCTGGAATTTCTCGGACGAAATGATCTTGAAAGCCGCGGAAACGGCGGCAGGAAAGACAAGCCCGATGCCCTATATCACCTCCGTCCTGTCTTCCTGGAAATCCAAAAATATTTTTAACCCGGATCAGCTCGTCAAAGAACAGCCGAAAGAAAATTATTATCAGAAACAAATGCGCGAAGAACATGACGCCGAATTCCGTAAAAAAGTTCAGAACTATTACTTCAATCTCCGCGAACGCGCTCGGGATATTGCGGATCATTATCTCAAACGCGCCCGCGCCGACGCAGACTTCCGTAAAAACGAAGAGGAAATCAAAGCAACCGAAATCAAACTGGCTAAGGCGGAAGCTCTCGGCGGCGGCACCACGGAATTGGAATCTTCCCTGAAAGATCTGAAAACCCGCCGCGCCGCATTGCTGAAATCCATGAATCTGAAAGAATCCATGCTCGTTCCTCAATACCGCTGCAAAAAATGCAACGATACCGGATTCGACAAGGACGGCAATGTCTGTTCCTGCTATAAGGAATTTGTCGAAAACGCATCCGACGAAAAAAAGCTCGAAAATATTCTCGACGTCTATTCCAATATCGAACTCTGATCAAAAAAATATTCCGTGTTTCTCTTTTCCGTTTCGATTCCGCTTCTTCATTTTTTCTTATAACAAAACCGTACTGCCATTCTTCAATAACATTAAGGTCTGCAACATTTGAACAGCCTTTTAACGAGAGGGGGGGGGGGGGGGGGTTTTTGGGCCGCGCCCCCCCCCCCCGGGCCCCCCCAAAAAAACCAAAACCGACGAAGAAAAAAAAACAAAAAAAAAAAAAAAATGTTTTGGGTGAAAGATTAAAAAAACAGCCC
>CATYEP010000033.1 GCA_958405585.1 uncultured Eubacteriales bacterium | reverse complement strand
CAAGATAGCTCATCGGCACCGACAGCGCCACAGCCTTCGGTCTGATCCCGTAACAAGCAAAATAATTCCCATAGCCGTCAAATTCCGCATTGATCCGATTTGCCGTTTCTTCGAACGAATACGGCGCCACGACATTCCCTTTTTCGTCCCGTGAAAGCTCTCCTGCCAGCAAATTGAGCTGCTCCACATAATATTCCGCGGCGGCATAAACATCTTCCTGCCCGACATTCATGTTTGCAGAAAGTCCTAACGCCTCATAGACGGATACGCGGTTATACAAAGGCGCATACAGTATGCCAAACATTGCCAGAACGCACAAGACAGCCATTCCCAAACGATACAGCACGCAAAGCATGCGCGCAAATTCTTTTTTTCTGAGACCGACCCCGAAATACACCAACAAAGAAACTGCTGCAAGAATAAGCAAAACCGCCGTGATCTCATAAAACGAAACGGAAAAAATACCCGTGATCCGGCTGATCCAGAATCCTAATCCGCACGTGATGCCCCGTGCATAGAAATATTCCGCCAGCCAGGGTACCTGCGCCGTCAGAAAAACCAATGCGCAGACCAGTGCGGCTATGATCAATTTTTGCAGACGGCTTATCCGCCGCCCGTACAGCGGTCTTATTCTCATGCTTTCATTATAACACAGTTTTACAGAAATTCTTGTTAAAAGTTTGAAAAAATTTGTACCAAACACGCTTTCCCGCCTGTCAAAGCAAAAAATCAATTCTTTGATTTACTCTTTTACCCTTCTTTCCGCTTTTTCCAAAAAATAAAACCGTCAGGCAACGATCTTAACTTGCCTGACGATAAAACACTGCGAATAAAACCGTCAATTCGGACAAAGTTGAATCCTGTACGGCAACAATTCTGCGGCGCAAAAACACCTTGCTCACCACGGCATTCAGCTTTCACAATGTTCATTTTCCCTTTCCTTTATTATTTTTTTATCCACGCAGCATATAGCTTCGTTTCCCCAATTAACACATCTTTCTCAAAATCCCATTCGTTAATACATTCGGGCTCTTTATACCAGTCTCCAAACATATGTCCTTCACGCCGCGGCTCATATGGCGTGCTTTGTATTAAGCTACCCTCTGTATAATTATTGACAAAGAAATACCCTTCGTTCGGAGCATCTTCATAATTTAACATATACAATGTATTTGCTTTATGTATCATTCCATAATCTTTTACGTTCTCAACAATATAATCATACGCAGGCGGCGATACATAATAATTGACCTGATGTTTTACGGCAAGCCACACAAGGCTTTCATTATATTCGTTATTGCAATTTGGGAAAAATAGTTCTCCTCCCCCCGATTTTTCCATCAACCACATTGCAGGATATCCTTCTTTTTTATCCTTAAAATATGGCGGTATATATAAAATATCTTTTTCAAACCCTTGCACTGTTGTCCCCACTATAGCATAACAATCATCTTCTTTTACGTAGTAATACTGAAAATCCCCATCATGAATAAACTTTGATTTAGAACTCCCGGCACACCCCGAAAACAAAAATGGTATTATCATCAAAATTGCAAAACTACAAAATACATTTTTTTCTTCATGGAAATCTCATCTCCTTTAATCATCATAATGTTCTAATACTTTCAACCAGATACCTTTCAGAATAAAGTAAAATTGGAATAAATGTTGAAATAAAAGAAATTATCAATGCAATTCCTAAAATACAGATAATTGAAACAGGGCAAAAAACAAACAAATTGACCGATAAAAGCGCCGTATCTATCGTGAGTATCCAATTTAATAATATACAACACCCTATACTTCCCAAACAGGATAACACAATGCAAAAAAACGCAATGATCAATGATTCCGTCATAAAAATTTTAAACACATCAATTACTCTTGCCCCGATTGCACGCAATACACCTATTTCCCGCTTTTTTGCCAAAATTGATGAAGAAATAAAGTTAAACATTATAAAAATGCGGCACAGCCGTTTGCTGTGCCGCACTGACCATTTTAAAACAAATTATTTTTACATAAAATCGTAAACGATCCGGAAAAAGCTATGCGTCAGTTTTTCTCAACAACGTTTACTTTGCAGCCTTCCGGCGCATCGACAGTCGTCTTTACTTTTCCGTTTTCTTTTTTGCAGGAAATTTTCAATAATCCCGCAGGCGTCGGGATCTGCGCATCGAACCAGGTAAGCGACCCGAGATCGGGCGAAACTGTTACCTTTTTGTAACCGGCTTCATCGATCTTCACTCCGATAACACGTTCCAGAAGGAACGGGATAACCCCTGCCGACCAACCGTGGCACAAGCTGTGCCGATAACCGATATAACAATACCGACCGAAATCGCCGTGAATATCGCGCTCGCCTTCCTTGCAAAGACGATCCACGGGACAAGAATTTTCCATCCAATTCACATCAAAGTCTTCCCAGAACGTCGTTGCGCCCATTTTCAGCATGCCGCCGTAATACTCTTTCAAAGCATTGAGCGCCTGTTCCATATCGGCATTTTCGCTCAGTGCACTGAGCAGGAAATAACTCATGAACGTGGAAAATCCCTTTGCACCGTTTTCGGTGAGAAGCTTTTTCTCTTCTTCGGTAAGTGCCGTGCGTGAAAAATATTTAAGCGCTACGATCTGCTTTTTATCCTGTACCGGTACATCTTTCTTGTCCATTTTCGCGCGGATGCGCCGTGAAAGCGAACCGTCCCGTCCGCACAGCTTTTCCAGTTCCGCCGCACGATCGGCACAAATTCTGCAAAGGCAGCGGACTCCTTCCGGTTCGTCCGGCTGTTCATGCGTCGGCCAGTCCACAAAATTGACGCCGAAATTAAAATCTCCGTTCTCCGCAATGCAGGCATCGATCTGTTCCAGCAAAGCGACCATGTATTCTTTCTGCGCCAATATGTAATCCAGATTTCCCGTCAGTTTGTAATAATCGCACAAAATGATCAGCCACCACATGCTGTACATAGGGAAACTGTTCATCCACGCCGGCAACGGCGTTTCATTTTTTACAAAATCCAGCGACTTTGTGATACATCCGTCATCCGCGCAAACGGAAAGCAATGCACGCATTTCCGGATAAATGTCTCCGATCCATACAAGCCGATCGCGTTTGATGCCGTCCCAGATATAATCCTGTGCACAAAGCTGAACCGTATAAGCCGCCGTATCATAAATTTTGTTGATCAGTTCATCCGAACAGCGGAACGAACCTGTCTGCGGACGCCCGTTGTGAATATATACCGCATTGACCGCTTTCAGACAAAATTGTGCATTTTCGTCCGTAAATTCAAGGTACGCAAAGCGAAAACCGCTGCAAAAGAATTCCATATCGGATAAGATCGAGAGCGGCACCGTCATATCGCGCAGGCTGTGATTGTTCGTGCTGCCTTTGGTCCCAAGCGGCGACACCGCTTCACCGACCGATTCTCCCAACCGCAAATGCACCGGAGCTCCTTCCGTGCCGTATCCCGTCACAATACGCAAAGCACCATGCAATTCCTTTCCGAAATCCAAAAGAATGCGCGCTTTACCATTTACTTTTGCAAATACCTTTTCATTCAGTCCGATCTGATCCGCTTCCCGCAGAAGAATCTCCGCGTTCTCAACGCCTTCCGCCATCAGTACACGGACAGGCGCCATAAATGCACGGATCCTTGTATCCAGTTTCATGCTTGGCCCCTTTCAGGAAGAAATATACACCTATTCCGACCTGTCATTATGTTTTTCATTTTCAGCAATACAAAAATTCTGTAATAAGACACTTTTCGTATGCACTCAACCTATTTTATTATAGAATAAATTCAAAATTTCTGCAAGACAAGACTTGACAAAAAAATAACCGATTTATAATATTGCAGCATCGGTTGCGCAAAAACGCCCTTTTGCAAGCCTCCCGCAAACGCTCGGCCCGAAAGCCGCTCAGCCGCCGTACATTCGGAACAGGAAATACAATCCTACGATCACCCCCGCCGCGATCAAAACAGTGATGAACACTTTCAGCGGAGATATCGGCGCCTTGCCCGTAACCTTTCCGTTCAGACCGTTTACAAAAAAATTATAAATTTTCGTATGCCATTTGCAATGCCCGACATATACCGGCAGCAATATGTATTTGAATGTGATCCCCGAATACTGCGTGGAGATCCGAAACGAAGAAACCTCATCATAGACATACTGACTGAGAATCGCGGAACGCAAACGGTTCCCGATCACATTCTTTGCTTCTTCCCAACACTCCAGTCCGCTCTTCGTATTCTGCGTAGCCGTATAGCCGCTCAGATATTCTTTTGTATATTCGCGGCTTTCGTTCGTCTGAAAGGGCTGCAATTTGTTCAATGATTTCTGATCGATCGTACCGCTTGCCTGAATTAGTACATCATCAAAAAACATCTCGTAGCTGCCGCTTACGGTAAAATAACGGGTACGCTGTTCCTGCACCGTCTTCCCGTTGACGCGGCGCGTAACATAGTAATGCTTTCCCAGTACCGCCGTATAATAAGAATTCGTGCTCGAATCGAAAGAAAAAGAAGGCATATAGACGCCCTTCATTTTTTCCGGCTTCGCACTTTTGCGAAATTTCTGAGGTGCAAAAATACGCTTACGTACCCATGTTTTCACAGCCGTTGCCGCATCCTTTAACGCCACACGGAACGGTACCACCGCATTGGGACGGATATCCGGAAGTTCGGAAGTTTCCACAATGTTCGTCGCCCCGCAGAAAGGACACTGTTTTGCGATCTCGTTTTTATCCAGCACCTCCTGCGCCCCGCAGTTTTCACAGCGAAACACATGCGATTCATCCCAACCGCCCTTATCCGTCAAAAGCCGTTCAAAATCCAGCTCCTCGCTCGTCTTTGACTCGATTTCTTTCTGAGTCCCGCAATGTTCGCAAAGCAGTTTTCCGCTCTCTGCGTCATAAATCATGTCCGCCCCGCAAGCAGGACATTTCATAACTGCCGTACGGTTTTCAGAATTTTCGGGTTCGCGCGCGATCGGCTCATTTTGCTGTACAGACTGAGACGGCGCAATGTCATCAAACAAATCCGAATTATCTCTCATTTCCTATCTCCGCACTTTGAATGTTAACGTTTCCTTTATTATAAAATATTTGTTTTCATTTTGTCAAGAAACTGCTTGAATTCCGTCCAAAATTTTCAGTTCTTGCCCTGTTTTCGTTTTGTTTTTGCTCTTTTTCAACCTTTTTACATTCCTCCTCTTGACTTATCCACTGTAATATCTTATACTGAATGTAATAAAAAAACATGACAAATTTAATTTCTGAAATTTAAACAAGGGGTAAAAAAGATGGAAATCATAGCACAAAGGGTATTCAATACTCTTTATATCTATCTGGATACGGGATTTCTTATAGTGTTTTGCGCACTTTTATTTTTCCGCAAACGATATCTGACGCTGTTCTTTTCTCTTGCCGGCGGAGTTTTATACATGCTTGTCGATTACGGGATCTTCCACCTGGTCTGTCACGCGAGGAGCATTGAAGGCGGAAACCTTTTTCTCGTCCTTTTATGGATGTCCATGAGTTACGGCATTACCAACTTTGCTTTCTTATGGCTGTGGATGAAAAAAGACGAACATTTATTGGAATGGTCGCTTTTGATCTGGGCATGGTGGTTATGTGCACCCATGCTTGCCGAAACATTCGGGCAAAATTTCCCCACCGTTACCATTCAGCGCACGACGGGCGCATATCACGGCTATATGGCGCTGATCCTGTTTTTCGGATACGGAGCGGCGATCGTTTACAATTTTCTGCAGACAGACCGCATAAAAAGATTTCCTCTGCCCTGGCTTCTGGCCGGCGGGATCCTGGCGCAGTTTGCCTGGGAAACCGCACTTCTGATCGGCGGGATCCGCAGTGCCGAATTTGTTTCCGTATGGGATAAACTGATGACGCTTACCGTCAATTCTCTGCTGGAAACCAATCTGGGCGCCGTCCCCATCTTCTGTATTTATGTACTGATCACCTCTCGTTTCGGCGAAAATCTTGTGCGACGTACCCCCGTTTCTTTTACGGAACGCATCGCTGAGCTTAACAGAAGAAAAGTGCGCGACGCAGAAATCCCTTTTCCCACGACTTTGCAAAAAAGCGAAGAAACACCCCCGATCGTCCGTTCGGAATAAATTATAGCCGACAGCAAAAAAACATACCGCAGCGGTCAGCGTAAAAGTCTGTGCTGACCGCTGCGGCTGTTTTTATGACAGAAACGGGATGCCGTCCGAAAGAATTCGGACGGCATCCCGTTTCTTATAATTCAAATCAAAAAAACTGTCTGAATCCATTTATTACAGAACATCCTTATAAAGGTCGATATTATCAAAACAGATAGAGTATTTCCCCTGCTCGATGCCGTGCACGATCTCCACCGTACGCGCGTTGCAAGGCGTGGGAACGCCGTATTTTTTACCGTATTCACAGACGACGCCGTTGATAAAATCGATTTCACAGATCTTTCCTGCGCGAAGATCCTGCAACATACTCGATATCAGGCGCGCGTGTTTTTTCATCGCTATGGGGATCAATGCAAAAGACAGCGCTTTTTTCAATTTCCCCTTATAATCAAACAGTTTGTCGATCTGATGCCCCTGCACAGGCTCGATACGGATCCCTGCGGCTTTGGCAACGTCGATACATTCTTTCATGATGCGCTGTGCGACCGTGCGCGCACGTTTTTCCTTCGAAACTTCGCCGAATGTAGCGCCCGTGACCGTGGAAAGCCCCGAAAACGCACTGTTGATCAGAAGTTTTGACCACCTTGCCCCGATAAAGTTTTCCTCTACAATGACCGTTCCCATACATTCGAGCAGTTTTTTAACGTCCTGCAAATGGTTTCCCTTGCCGAACGCACCCAGCGAGAAAGTAAGCGCGGCGGGATCGCTCGTCAGCTCGGAAACGCCTTTCCCATGGAAGGTCGCGCCCCAGGCAATGGCACAGCCCAGCGTGCGGTCGCTCCCGATCATCTGCGCAATCTTCGGTTCGGGAAGACCGTTCTGACAGGTACAGATCGCACCGTCCTCTTTCAGTTTGTCTTTTAAAAACGAAACAATGTCGGCATTGTATCTCTGCTTGGTCATGAGCAGGATAATATCATATTGTCCCGTCATTTCTTCGGGCAAAAGAGCATTCACTTTCTGCGTAAAATCGACCGTCCCGATAATATGCGCGCCGTGTTCTTTGAGCGCTTCGATATGCTCTCTGTTGCGGTTGACAAGATCGATCTCCACTCCCGCTTTAGCGATGTATGCGCCGAGCACCGTACCCATCGCGCCCGCACCGTAAATTGCACATTTCATAAACAATATCTCCCTTTTCTTTGATCTAAAACTCTGCTGTCTTTTATTATACCACGCATTCTGCCGTTTGTAAATAAGAACTTTTCACAGATACAGGTAAATCAGAACGCCTGCAGCGATCTGCCATGCAAGCCCCAGAAAATTGACAGCCCAGAAATACCAGTGTTTGGTTTTGTGGCGGAAAAGAAACATGGCGAGCGTACCGCCCGCGGCGCCCCCGAAAAAGGAAAATCCGAGCAGCACCTTTTCGGGTATGCGCCATTTTCCTCTTTTTGCCTTAGCTTTATCCGATGCATACAAAAATAACGCAACCAAGGATATCACACCGATCACGCATAAATAAATGATCCAAATTTTCATAACTCCTCCTTTGACCTTCTCTGCCCACTTTTCAAGTACAACGCTTTTTTAGTTCAGTCACCCGGTGTAAACCACAACGTATATTCTGTAAACAGAAAAAGATACACGCCCGTCTGTTTCATCTTCTGCCAAAAAGTCATTGCGACTTTTTAAGAACGGCACGTACCGGCGCACCGTCCGAACCTCCCAGTTTGAGCGGCAAAGCAATGAGTTCGTATTCTCCCTCATCTGCCGCAGAAAGGTCTAATCCTTCAAGCACCGCTACTTCAGCTCCGAGCAAAATGCAGTGAATGACTTCGTCCCCGATGCTCTGCGCCTCACAGCCGATCAGAAGGCATTTTTCAGCGATCCTCTCCGCCTGCACGGCAGACAAAGAAAACGCGCCCCTGATCAAAAGCCTTGCAGGCAAATCATCAAACGGTATGTTTTCCTGCGAACATACCTTGCAACACCCTATCAACCGCGACAGGCTGACCAGCTCCGCAGTTTTGCCTCCTCGTATAAAATGCGAAGGCGCGTCCAGATGCGTGCCGTTGTGCGCACAAAAAGTGACGTCGGTCAGTGAATAGCCGTCCGCATCATGAGTACGTACACGGCGGTACGACGGCGCAGTATCACCTTCGTAAACCTTTCCCGAAAAAAGTTCCTGTGTGATATCGATCATATTTCCCTCCGGTTTCGCAGAATTTACTTTTAACGCACAACAATACTCCTGTTGAATCCCGCCAGCTTTTATGAAGAAGTCTTCCCTTTCCGGCTTGATCGCGGCAATTCTTCCTTTACCAGTTTCCGCTCATTGCAACCAGCAACACAAGCAAAGTACAATTTTTTATATACGCAGGCGGGCATCTGCGTACCAGTATAACAAAATAAGAAAAAAAGTCAACCGTGCTGCAAATTTTCCCGAAAAATGGCTTCTGAATATTTGACAGAACGGTGAAAATTCCTTATAATTCAAAATGCAATGGATTTTCGTTGAAGGAATACCGGATAGAAGTCACATGCAAATACCGACCACCCGAACGGGTTGAGGCCATACGGACAGCCGGGTCGAATGCCGATCGGCGGCTTTGCCGCCTTATTGATTGAGTTAAAAGCTCAAATTTTATAAGTTGGTTACTTTATAACCGGTGCGATCCGCACAAAACTTGTGAAACGGTCAATAAGCGCATACGTATTTGCTATGGGACACTTTCTGTATGTCCTGAGAGGAACGGGTGTATAACGACATTTACAGGATAAAGCGGTTTGCTTTATCCTTTTTTTATGCCATTTTTTACGGACGGTACTGCTATGAAAAAGCTTAAACTGTATGGATTCAATAATCTTACGAAGTCGCTCAGCTTCAATATCTACGATATCTGTTATGCGAAAACGCCGCAGGAAAAGAAAGAATACATATCGTATATCGACCATCAGTACAACTCTAAGCGTCTGACGGAGATCCTGACCAATCTGACCTCCATGATCGGCGCGAAAGTTTTGAATATTTCAGGGCAGGATTACGATCCGCAGGGAGCTTCCGTTACCCTGCTCATTTCCGACCTTGCGATGATCCCCGTCGAGGGCAAAACGCAGGTGGCGCATCTGGACAAGAGCCATGTTACGGTTCACACCTATCCCGAATATCACCCCGAAACGTCGCTGGCAACCTTCCGCGTCGACATCGACGTAGCGACCTGCGGCACGATCACTCCCCTTTCCACGCTCGATTATCTGATCGGCTCTTTTGATTCGGACATTATCACCATGGATTACCGTGTGCGCGGCTTTACGCGGAGCATGGACGGACGAAAAATTTTCAACGACCTGAAGATCAACTCCATTCAGAATTTTATTTCTCAGCCGACCCTTAAAAAATACGACGCGATCGACGTGAACGTCTATTCCGCAAACATATTCCACACAAAAATGCTGTTGCGGGAAATTGATCTGAAAAACTATCTGTTTAACCAGAACGCGGAAGAACTTCCCCCTGCCAGAAAACAAGAGATCCTCGACAGTCTGCGAAAAGAAATGATCGAGATCTTCAACGGAAGAAACATTTACTGAGAAAGGCCTCTATTTACAGACAGCAGGCAAAAGGCCTGCTGTGACGAAAAGCCTTTACCGACGGCGATACCGCAAAGGATTGCCGCGCACGTTTCGGATTGCGGAACGCACGAAAGCAATAAGGAGTCTCTATGGATCTTGAAGCACAACAG
The DNA here is from genome assembly GCA_958405585.1 of uncultured Eubacteriales bacterium. Lineage (GTDB taxonomy): Bacteria > Bacillota > Clostridia > Christensenellales > Borkfalkiaceae > Borkfalkia. Next base: position 5,751 of record CATYEP010000033.1, on the reverse strand, counting down.
AGAGCGCCTATCTACGAAGCGCTCGACCGATTCGGAAAAATGCGGGTGGTACCGTTCGACGTCCCCGGTCATAAGCGCGGGCGGGGAAACCCCGAGCTTGCGCGCCTTTTGGGAGAAAAATGCGTAAGCATGGACGTGAACTCCATGAAGCCTCTGGACAATCTGTGTCATCCCGTTTCCGTCATCCGAGACGCGGAAAAACTTGCCGCCGACGCTTTCGGTGCTGCAAACGCTTTTCTGATGGTGGGCGGCACGACGTCCGCCGTGCAGAGCATGGTCATGTCTGCCGTGCAGGCGGGACAAAAAATTATCCTGCCCCGCAATGTACACAGAAGCGTAATGGGTGCGCTCGTGCTTTGCGGCGCGATCCCCGTATACGTCAACCCCGAATGTGACGACAAGCTCGGCATTCCTCTCGGAATGAGCCTTGCGCAATTAAAGATTACCATCGAAAATAACCCCGATGCGAAAGCCATTCTCGTCAACAATCCTACCTATTACGGGATCTGTTCGGATCTGCGCTCGATCGTGGAACTTGCGCATAAAAACAATATGCTTGCGCTTGCAGACGAAGCGCACGGTACACACTTTTATTTCGGAGAAAACCTGCCTGTTTCCGCCATGGCGGCGGGTGCGGACATGGCGGCGGTATCCATGCACAAATCGGGCGGTAGTTTGACGCAGAGTTCCCTGCTGCTTACGGGGCCGCGGGTCAATGCCGACCACGTGCGGCAGATCATCAACCTTACGCAGACGACCAGTGCGAGCTACCTTCTCTTGTCCAGTCTGGACATCTCGCGCCGCAATCTTGCCCTGCGCGGAAAAGAAGCGTTCAACGGCGTATGCGACCTCGCCGATTATGCGCGCGAAGAGATCAATGATCTGGGCGGCTGGTATGCTTTTTCCAAAGAACTGATCAACGGCGACAGCGTTTTTGATTTTGATCAGACCAAACTTTCGGTACATACACTTGACATAGGTCTTGCAGGCATCGAAGTTTACGATATTCTGCGCGACGAATACGATATTCAGATCGAATTCGGAGATCTGGGCAATATTCTCGCCTATCTCTCGATCGGCGACAGGCGCCGCGACGTGGAACGGCTTGTATCCGCGCTCAGCGAGATCGGCAGACGATATGCCAAAGACCGTACAGGCATGATGGAGAACGAATATATTGCTCCCGACGTTGCCGTAACGCCGCAGTACGCTTTCTATGCGGCAAAAGAATCTCTGCCCATCGAAGAAACGGCGGGGCGCGTCTGCAGCGAATTTGTGATGTGCTATCCTCCCGGGATCCCTATCCTGGCTCCGGGCGAACGTGTAACGGGCAAAATTCTTGAATACATCCGTTACGCAAAAGAAAAGGGCTGTCAGCTTACAGGCCCCGAAAACGCGAAAATCGAACGACTGAACGTACTGATCGAATAAGTTTTGCCATAAAAACAAAGATACGTACCAATTATTTTTGAACCAAACCTTTTAAAAAGGAGCCATAAAAAAAATGGATTTTTGGTTTTCCGAAAAACATACCAAGGACGTAAAGCTGAGTATCCGCGTGGACAAGCAGGTTTACAGTGCGACAAGTGATTTCCAGCGCATCGATATATTCGATACGCCCGCTTTCGGACGCATACTTGTTCTGGACGGATATCTCATGCTCACCGAAAAAGACGAATTTATCTACCATGAGATGATCACGCACGTACCGATGGCGGTGCATCCGCACGTAAAAGACGTGCTTGTCATCGGGGCGGGCGACGGCGGTGTGATCCGCGAGCTGACACGTTATCCCGAGATCGAACGCATCGATCTTGTCGAGATCGACGAAGAAGTCATTGAAGCGAGCAAAGAATACCTGCCGTTTACTTCCTGTAAAATTGGAGATCCGCGCGTGAATATATACATACAGGACGGACTGAAATTCATCCGCCGCAAAAAGGATGAATACGATCTGATCATTGTGGACTCTACCGATCCGTTCGGTCCGGGCGAAGGACTCTTTTCCCGCGAATTTTACGGAAATTGTTTCAAAGCCCTGCACGACGACGGGATCATGGTCAACCAGCACGAAAGCCCGTTTTATGAACAGGATGCGCTCGCCATGCAGCGCGCGCACAAGCGGATCATAGAATCCTTCCCCTTTTCGCGCATTTACCAGGCACACATTCCGACCTATCCGTCGGGGCATTGGCTTTTCGGGTTTTCCACGAAAAAATACCACCCGCTGCGCGATCTGGACGAGGCGCGCTGGAACGCCCGCAACTTAAAATGCAAATATTATACGACGACATTGCACCGCGGAGCTTTTTATCTGCCCGCTTATGTCGAGGAGATGCTTGAAAATGTTGAAAAAGAACGTTGAAACATTCATGGGATGCGACGCCGATTACAAAGACGCAAAGATCGTACTGTTCGGCGCGCCCTTCGATTCCACCACTTCTTTCCGTCCAGGAACACGGTTTGCAAGTGCGGCGATCCGCCGCGAATCGTACGGACTGGAATTGTATTCTCCCTATCAGGACAGAGAACTTTCGGAATTTTCCGTTTTTGACAGCGGCGATCTCGAACTTTGTTTCGGCGATACGAAAGCGGCGCTTGCGGACATCGAAAAGCGATCGAAAACCATTCTGACGGACGGGAAACTCCCCTTTCTGATCGGCGGAGAACATCTCGTAACGCTCGGAAGCGTACGGGCGGCGGTCAAAAAGTACCCCGATCTGCACATTCTGCATTTCGACGCACACGCGGATCTTCGCGATGATTATCTCGGAGCGCGCCTGTCTCATGCCTGCGTTCTGCGGCGCTGTCACGAGCTTGTCGGCGATCATAAAATATTTCAATACGGTATCCGTTCGGGAGACAAATCGGAATTTGTCTGGGGCAAAGAACACGTCTTTACACATAAATTCGATCTGGACGGACTGGAAAACACGCTCAGTTCCCTGCAGGGAAAACCCGTATATCTTACGGTCGATCTGGACGTGATGGATCCTTCCGTATTTCCAGGCACGGGAACACCCGAACCGGGCGGCGTAACATTCGACGCGCTCCGCAACGCTCTGACCAGAGCCTGCTCTGCTCTCGACGTGGTGGCAGCAGACGTCAACGAACTCTCCCCGCATTACGACCAGAGCGGCGCCTCCACGGCGGTTGCCTGCAAGATCGTCCGCGAAATGCTCATTGCACTCTCGGCGCGGAATGAAGGCTGAAACACAACACTTTTTATTATCTAAGATTTCCTGAACGACACAAGTCAATCCGGATTTCCCCTTTCCGAAGTAAGTATTTGAAAGCTGACCGGAACGCGAAAAAATATTTCAATCGACAATTAATTTTCAATATGCGCTTTTAAGCGCATAAAAACCAGCGTGCGATTAGGGCGCGAGAACGAAAGAACACTTTTAAAGAGGTATTGAATTATGGGAAAAGCTCTTATTATCGGCTGCGGCGGCGTTGCATCCGTCGCCATCCACAAATGCTGCCAGAACAGCGCAGCGTTTGACGAGATCATGATCGCAAGCCGCACGAAATCCAAGTGCGACGCACTCAAAGACAAGCTGCAAGGCACGACCAAAACAAAGATCCAGACCGCACAGGTCAACGCGGACAATGTCGATGAACTTGTCACTCTCATCGAAAAATTCCGCCCCGACGTGGTATTGAACCTCGCACTGCCCTACCAGGATCTTAAAATCATGGACGCCTGCCTGAAAACAAAGGTGCACTATGTAGATACGGCAAACTATGAACCGGAAGACACGGCGAAATTCGAATACAAATGGCAGTGGGCGTACCGCGAAAAATTCAAAGAAGCGGGTATTTGCGCACTTTTGGGAAGCGGTTTCGACCCCGGCGTGACGGGGGTATTTTCAGCCTATGCGCTCAAACATCATTTCGACGAGATCAATTACATTGATATTCTCGATTGCAACGGCGGCGATCACGGATACCCGTTTGCGACAAATTTCAATCCTGAGATCAATATCCGCGAAGTTTCTGCCAACGGATCCTATTGGGAAAACGGACACTGGGTAGAAACAAAGCCCATGGAGATCAAGCGCGAATATAATTTTGAAGGCGTCGGCATGAAAGACATGTATCTTCTGCACCACGAAGAACTCGAAAGCCTTGCACTCAATATTCCCGGAATCAAACGCATCCGCTTTTTCATGACTTTCGGACAGAGTTATCTCACGCACCTGAAATGTCTGGAAGACGTCGGCATGACTTCCATCAAACCGATCCTCTACGAAGGAAAAGAGATCGTACCTTTACAGTTTCTGAAAGCTGTTCTGCCCGATCCTGCCTCTTTGGGGCCGCGTACAAAGGGCAAAACAAACATCGGCTGCATTTTCCGCGGCAAAAAAGACGGAAAAGAGAAAACGTATTATCTCTACAACGTCTGCGATCATCAGGAATGCTACAAAGAAGTAGGTTCGCAGGCGATCTCCTATACCACGGGAGTTCCTGCCATGATCGGCGCCATGCTCGTCATGAACGGCACATGGAACAAGCCCGGCGTTTACAACATCGAGGAGTTCGATCCGGATCCGTTTATGGACGCACTCAACAAGTGGGGTCTGCCTTGGAAAGAAGATTTTAACCCCGTTCTCGTTGACTGATGAAAACGCCTTATTTTCTGATCGATGAGAAAAAACTTATCGAAAATCTTTCTTTGCTGAAAGAAGTTTCCGAACGCGCGGGCTGTAAAATTCTGCTCGCGCAAAAAGCCTATTCGATCTACCAGACCTATCCCTTATTTTCTGAATACCTTTCGGGAAGCACAGCGAGCGGACTATACGAAGCAAAGCTCGGCAGGGAGGAATTCGGCGGCGAAGTACACGTCTTTTCCCCTGCATACCGCAAAGAAGATGTGCAAAAGCTCATCAAAATCTGTGACCATATCGTATTCAATACGCCGTCGCAGGTCAAAAAATTTGCGCCGCTTTGCAAGGCGGCGGGCGTTTCGGTCGGGCTTCGGATCAACCCCGAATGCTCCACGCAGGAAGGGCACGCGATCTATGATCCGTGCGCACCCGGATCGCGGCTCGGAACAACGCTCGCAAACTTTGACGAGAGCATACTTCCCCTTCTCGACGGGTTGCATTTCCATACACTCTGCGAACAAAACAGCGACGATCTGGAAACAACGGTACACGCTTTTTGCGACAAATTCGGAAAATATCTGTACAAAATGAAATGGCTGAACTTAGGCGGCGGTCACCATATCACGCGATCCGATTACGACGTCGAAAGGCTTATCCGAATGGTTACCGACTTAAAAAAAGAGTACGGCGCGGCGATCTACCTTGAACCGGGAGAAGCGGCGGTACTCAACGCAGGTACTCTGCATACCCGCGTACTGGAAACGATGAAAAACGGGACGGATATTGCCATTTTGGACGCTTCCGCCGCATGCCATATGCCCGACGTGATCGAAATGCCCTACCGTCCGCCCCTGCAAAGGAGCGGAAAAGCAGGCGAAAAAGCCTACACTTATCGTCTGGGCGGCCCGACCTGTCTTGCCGGAGATATCATCGGCGATTACTCTTTTGACACGCCTTTGAAAGAAGGCGACGAACTTGTTTTTGAAGATATGGCACTCTATACGATGGTCAAAACAAATACCTTTAACGGAATGCCGTTGCCCGCCATTTATCTGAAAAAAACGGACGGCAGCACCGAAAAAATCCGTTCCTTTTCCTATAAAGATTTTAAAAGCAGGCTGTAAATAAAAGAGGCGTGGGG
>CATYEP010000032.1 GCA_958405585.1 uncultured Eubacteriales bacterium | reverse complement strand
CGAAAGCGAAAAACGCAAGTTCGCCAAGCGCGATTACGCCGAGTTTGGATGCGCCGAGGGGTTCCGTCTTTTCCGTTTTTACGGTCGGCGCGACCGTCGCGACGCTTGTTTTTCGCATTTTCAGACTGCCGATAACCCACATTATTCCCGCAAAAACCATTGTAGCTGCGGAAATCACAAACGAATATTTAAAATTTCCGGGTTTAGAAAACAACGCGCTTATGCCGTAAGAACCGAAAGTTCCGATTGTTGTCGCGCACGACATTATTATAGAAGCAGCCGGAAGATATTTCCATTCTACGTTTTCGCTTATGGTAAGCATCAGGGAAAGGTAAAGTATAGACTGCGCCGCCGCATTCAACATCCAAAGAACGTAAAGCGAGTTAAACGGTACGTCAAAAAAAACAACTAAGTTTATCACGCTCGATAAAACCAAGGATATAAAACACATAACGCGTTTATTGTATCTTTTACAGCACAATCCGTTTACTATTTGTCCTGCTCCGTATGTAAGGAAATACAACGTGGACACCAAACCCGCTTCGGTATAAGCAACGCCTTTTGTTTTTTCAAAAAGATTTATGTTGGAAGTGTAACTATATCTGCCAAGTTGAGCCGAAAAATAGATGAAAAAACATAAAAATATTAAAAACCATTGATACGATTTGGAATGTAAACTCCTATTTGACCTGTTCGTGTTTTCCATTTTGTCTCCGTCTGTAAAAATTTTTTGCAAAAACACTTGCTTTAATGACAAAAACATTATACAATATAGTTATCAAACACGCAAAATGATTTAATAAACAATCTTAAATGCGTACAAAACGGACGAAATGCGCATTATTATTTGCGTATTTAGGCGAAAGATATGAAAATAAAGAAAGAAACGATATACAATGCGATATGCAAAAACGGATTTATAAAGGTCAACGACCTTGCGAAACAATATAATTTAAGCGCGTCAACCATTCGTCGTAAACTCGATGAACTTGAAAAGGACGGACTTATAACCCGTACTCACGGAGGAGTAAAATCCATTGATGATGATTCAACGGTAACAAGTTTCGCCACTCGAATGCATACTAACGTCGCGGAAAAACGGCGTATTGCATTAAAGGCAATAAAACTAATACGCGAAGGCGACGTAATTTTTCTCGACGCTTCGTCCACGACTTATTTTTTAACCGAATATTTGAACGAATTTTCTAAAATAAAAGTGATAACAAACGGAATAGATACCCTTGCCACGCTCGCTTCAAAAGGCGTAAACGTTTTTTCTACCGGGGGTCAAGTTTCATCCGAAAGCCCGGCGGTTCTGGTAGGGCAATTCGCCCGCAACGCCGTTCACAGCGTACACGCGGACATAGCCTTTTTCTCGGTACATGGCATAGACGAGAACGGCGAAATTTTCGACAGTAATCAATCCTGCAACGAAATTACTTCGTGTATGATAAAATGTTCGGATAAAGTCGTGTGTCTTTGCGACAATACAAAAATAGGCAAGAGCGGAGCGTTCAAGGTTTGCGACGTGTCCGACATTGACTACATAGTATGCGACAGCGACGTAAACGGTTCATTCGATTTACCCGAAAATGTAGAACTTATCTGCTAAATAACATTTAGTTTTAAACCAAATTACTAAATACACATAAACTTCTCAAGCTTTCGCAAACGCACACTTTTATGCTTCGGCTAACAGACAAATTTTGATATCCGAAAATATTGTATTGTGAAATTTTATAATCCGCACCCCAACATTTGACAAAGAACCATATTGTTCTCCTTTTTGTTATTACTATAATTATAATTTTTCTTATCACCTTTGGGAAACTACACTCAAACAGCAACAAAAAAGAGAGAACCTAAAAAACTTGTTCTCTCTTAAAAATCATTATGAAATTGTAGTCTCCTTATCGAGCAAAAACGATATGTCGTAAGTTCAAGACCTGTTTTTTGAAAAAAGCGCCGAAATGCAGCTGTTAAATTCAAAGATTTTGTCCAACGGCAAAAACACAAGATATAGTAACAAAAAGCACAAGATACGCAATATCCTGTGCTTTTTGGCTGTTGTAGCTTTTTCGTACAACAAAGATGTTCGAGGTGACGGGACTTGAACTGACAACTTTGACGAACCTACTATTTATTATAATTCCCCAAGGCTATTTACCTTGTGTTAAACTTTTTACGTCATCCATCCTTGGATTGACCTCCTTTTGATATTTTTGTTACAACTGCCAAGTCGCAACATTATTATATCAAAAGGAGTTTTTTCTTTGCCTCATCGCTAAAGCTTTTTGTTACCCGCGGACTATCCGCGGGTTTTTCTATACAATAAAAAAGGCATGAGCTTTTCAGCTTATGCCTTTTCCTCTTTTTTCTTTTATTCCAGTTCGAACGCACCCGTATACAGCTGATAATAAACGCCCTTCTGTGCGATCAGCTGATCGTGCGAACCGCGTTCGATGATCCTGCCGTGATCCAATACCATGATCGCATCCGAATTCTGAATCGTCGACAGCCTGTGCGCAATCACGAATACCGTCCTGCCCTGCATCAGGGCATCCATGCCCTTCTGCACCAACGCTTCCGTTCTCGTATCGATGGAAGACGTCGCTTCGTCCAAAATCATAACAGGCGGATCCGCTACTGCCGCACGGGCAATAGAGATCAACTGCCTCTGCCCCTGCGAAAGGTTGGATGCCTCATGACGCAACACCGTGTTATACCCTTCCGGCAAACGCGTTATGAAATCATGCGCATTTGCAAGTTTCGCCGCCTCAATGCACTCCTCATCGGTTGCATCCAGTTTGCCGTAACGTATATTTTCCATGATCGTACCCGTAAACAGGTTCGTATCCTGCAGAACAATACCCATCGAACGGCGAAGATCGGCTTTTTTAATCTTGTTGATATTGATCCCGTCATAACGGATCTTGCCGTCCGCTATATCGTAAAACCGATTCAGAAGATTTGTGATCGTCGTCTTGCCTGCACCCGTCGCGCCTACAAAAGCGATCTTCTGCCCCGGTTTCGCGTAAATACTTACGTTATGCAAAACGATTTTATCGGGAACATATCCGAAATCCACATCGAAAAGCTGAATATCGCCTTTCAGTTCCGTATAGGTGACACTGCCGTCCGCTTTGTGCGGATGACGCCATGCCCATTTTCCCGTACGCTCCGCGCTTTCCGTAATGTTTCCGTTTTCATCGATTTTTGCATTGACGAGCGTAACATACCCTTCATCCGTTTCCGGCTTTTCGTCCAGAAGTTCAAAGATACGTCCCGCGCCCGCAAGCCCCATGACCACCGAGTTGATCTGCATCGAAACCTGACCGATGTTCAGAGAGAACTGGCGGGACATATTCAGAAACGACGCAATCGTTGCACCCGTTAAAGCAGTCCAGCCCGTAATCGATAAATTTTCTACCCCGAACAAAACCAAAAGCCCTGCCACGATCGCAACAAGCACAAACGCAAAATGTCCGATGTTCATGACTGCCGGCATCAAAATATTACCGTAGGCATTCGCTTTATCCGATGCTTCGCAAAGCTGATCGTTGATCTTGTCAAAATCTTCCTTTGCCCGATCTTCATGGCAGAACACCTTGATAACTTTCTGTCCGCCCATCATTTCTTCGATATAGCCTTCCGTTTTACCGATCGCTTCCTGCTGGCGGATAAAATAACGGGCACTCCTGCCCCCCACATATTTCGCCACGATCACCATCAGAGCTACCCCGAAAAAGACGACAAACATCAGCCATAAGCTCATCAGAAGCATGATCACAAACAATACCAAAGCCGCTACGATCGAGTAGTAAACCTGCGGAATACTCATCGATATGAGCTGACGCAATGCGTCCGTATCGTTCGTATACGTACTCATGATATCGCCGTGCGTATGCGTATCGAAATAGCGGATCGGCAAAGACTCCATCTTACCGAACATATCATTACGCACATGCATCAAAAAGCCTTGCGTCACGACCGCCATCGTCTGGTTATAGAAGAAAGACGCGCACAGTGCGATCACGTACATCAATCCCATACCGCCGATAATGTAGAAGAGCGATGAACTGACATCCGCCCATTCTGCACCCGCGCGGATAGGATCAATGATCTCCTGTATAACAAGATTCAGAAAGATCGACGAACTGATCCCTGCCGCCGCCGTAATCATAATACAGAAAAATACTGCAATCAGACGTACTTTATAATAATGGAACAAATAGGAAAGAAGCCTTCCGAGCAACTTGAACGTATGAATTTTCGGCTTGCCCTGCAACGCCATATTCGGATTACTCATGCGAGACACCTCCTTCGGCCGTTGCGCCTATTTTATTTTGCGAATAATAAACCTCACGGTAAATCTCGTTGCTTGCCAGCAACTCTTCGTGCGTGCCGACGGCATTGATCTTACCGCCGTCCATCACGACGATCTGATCCGCATCTTGTACAGACGAAACACGCTGCGCAATGATGATCTTCGTAACATTCGGGATCTCTTCCCGGAATGACTTGCGGATCATCGCATCCGTTTTTGTATCGACTGCACTCGTCGAATCGTCCAGAATCAGAACTTTAGGATCTTTCAAAAGCGCACGCGCTATGCAAAGACGCTGTTTCTGTCCGCCCGAAACGTTCGTGCCGCCCTGCTCGATGTATGTATCGTATTTATCCGGGAAAGTCTGGATAAAATCATCCGCACACGCAAGTTTGCATACGCGCAGCATTTCATCGTCCGTCGCATCCTCTTTTCCCCAGCGCAGATTGTCTTTGATCGTTCCCGAAAACAATACGTTCTTCTGCAATACCATCGCAACTTTGTTGCGCAGCGTTTCAAGATCATAATTCTTTACGTTCACGCCGCCGACATATACCGCACCTTCCGTCGTATCGTAAAGCCGCGGGATCAGGTTCACAAGCGTCGATTTCGACGCACCTGTTCCGCCCAGGATCCCGATCGTCTGCCCCGACTTGATATGCAGGTTCACATCCGCCAACGCAAACTTCTCCGCATCTTTCGAATATTTGAAACTTACGTTTTCAAAAAGAATGTCTCCGTCTTTTACTTCCTTTACCGCATTTTCAGGAGAAACAATATTGCTCTTTTCTTTCAGCACTTCCACGATACGTTCCGCAGACGTGCGCGCAATGATGATCATGACAAGCACCATCGAAAGCTGCATCACCGCCGACAAGATCTGCGACGCGTACATGATCAGTACCGTCAGCTTTTCTTCGCCTACAGGATCGGCAGGATTGTTTACCGTCAGAAGGGACGCCAGAAGGAAAATCAACAGGAACGAGAACCAGATACAGAACTGCATCACAGGCGCATTCACAGCCATGATACGCTCCGCCAACGTAAAATCTTTACGAACATCTTCCGATGCCTTTTCAAACTTTTTCTTTTCAAAATCTTCCCGTACAAACGATTTTACTACGCGGATACCTTTGATATCTTCCCGTACGGAACGATTCATGTTATCGTATTTGTTGAATACACGAACAAATATCGGATGCGTTTTGAAAATTATTACAACAAGTACAGCCGCAAGCAACGGAACCAATGCAAGAAATACCCACGATATCGTCACGTTTACCGTAAACGCCATCGCCAATGAGAAAATCAGCATCAGCGGACAGCGGATCGCCACTCGTATGATCATCATGTACGCCATCTGTAAGTTCGTCACATCCGTCGTCTGACGCGTCACCAGGCTCGACGTCGAAAATTTATCGATGTTCGAAAATGAATAATCCTGGATCGCATAGTACATATCCTTGCGCAGATTTTTCGCAAATCCCGCACTCGCCCTCGCCGCAAATCTGCCAGATAACATACCCGTCACCAGCGACAGCACCGCCATCGCAATCAATATCCCGCCATAGATGAGAATCGTCGACATCTGTACCCCTTCCGTCGACGTCGTACCGCTCGGATTGATCTTCGCAATAAACTGCATGATCACCAACGGCATCAGACACTCCAGTATGACTTCGATCGATACGAAGATCGGTGAAAGTATGGACGGTTTCTTGTACTCCCGTATACTTTTCGCCAAAGTCTTAACCATCTCTAAACTCCTTTAAAATTTTTACCAGACCTATCTCTTACGCGCGCCCCTGCCCGCATAAGCCCCATAACAATCCGCTCACTCGCACTTTTCAAGATTCGCACACATCCGGTCTATGTACCCGAAAAATCTTTCCAGCTCTTCCTGCGTAAATCCTTCCGTCATCTGCGCTTCCGCTCGCTCGATCTGCGCGCCTATCTGCTTTCTTATCTCCTGCGCATACTCCGTCAGTACGATCTTCTTCAGCCGCGCATCATACTCCACCGGTACCCTGCATATCAGTCCGCCCCGCTCCATCGCCTTTAAAAGCTCCGTCGCCGTTGACCTGCGTATCTTGAACTCCGCCTCTACATCCCTCTGAAATATATCCCGATCCGTATTCCGAAACAAAAAATGGAGTACCCATGTCTGAATACCCGTCAACGTTTCGTTTTCTCGTATCGCCGGTATGTTCGAAAGTACCTGATTCAGCCTTCGGTTCAACGATTTTACCATGTACCCGATGTGCCGCTTTTCCATCGCGCCCTCACAAATTGTTAGGTTATCTAACATTATATCCATTTCATTAAAATTGTCAACGATTTGAACCGCCCTTCCTGTTATGTTTTTGTGAAAAATTTACACTGACGCACCCCTTTATCCATTCATTTTTTTTATAACTTATTCGGAAAATAATTGCACCGCAAATTTGACTTTTCCCGCACAATGACATACAATATTTTTGAATTTATAAAGGATCTTCACGCTATGAAACACTCCCAAACGTATTCCGCAGAAAATTCCATCTTCATTTTTTTGTCTTTCGCCGTGGCGGGCGGATTTCTCGAAGCTTTTACATATCTGCTCCACGGCGGCGTTTTCTGCAACGCGCAGACCGGTAACCTTGTCTTATTCACCCTCAACCTATGCACCGGTGAATTCTCCAATGCTTCCCGTTACCTGTTTTCTATTCTCGCCTATCTCTTCGGCATCCTCGTTTCCGCTATCCTCCCCACCATCCTTAAACGCAAACATCCCTATATCGCGGTCGCAGGCTTCGAAATCATTGCCCTCGCGGCGATCTCTTTCATACCCAAAAACGCTTCCGATTGGTTCACTTACGTTTCCGTCGCTTTTCTCTGCGCCCTTCAATACAACACTTTCACCGATTGCCGCGGCGCAAAACTTGCCACCACTTTCTGCACAAACAATATGCGCCAGGCCGTTCTCAACCTGCACGGCGGGATCCTCGAAAAAAATAAATCCAAACTCCGCAAAAGCGGGATCTATATCATCGTCATCATTGCCTTTATCGTAGGCGCGGCACTCGGCGGATTCACCGCTCAATACCTCGGCAATTATTCGGCTCTCGTCTGCGCCATTGCCTTGCTCCCCGCTTTCTTCCGTATTCTCTGCGATGAATTCAAATCCTCACCCCGAAAATCTCTTTTAAACAATGAAACAACTTCTTCCGATACAGTACAAAATGTTCTCGACGAAGCTGAGCCCGTTCAGAACACGGCCGGTCAGAATGAAATAAACAGCACCGAAAATAAAAACTGAAATGTACGTATAAAGCCGCGGCTTGCATTCAGTAGCGAGCCGCGGCTTTACCTTTATTCAAAAAACCGCAATGGGCAGTAAATGCGCATTGCGGTTTTTCCATTTTTAATACTATATTTTTCAGTATCAATCAACGCGTTGATTTGCCTTTCACCAAGAAAGAACGGTGCGTGGAACGGAATGTCGGAAGCTCTTCCGCATTCCCTGATAGAAGATGCAACATCAGCTGCGCCCCTGCCTCCGCAAACGCTTCGCATCCGACATCGATCGTCGTCAGCAAACGCGGCATGCGCATCATAAACTGTATATTGTCACACCCCACGATACCGTAATCCTTTCCGAGTTCTTTGCCGCGTCCTTCCAGCGCTTCTATAATGATAAACGCGATAATGTCATTGAAACAGAAAATCCCGTCAATGCCGTCCTGCACAAGCGAATCTACAATCGCCCCAAATTCTTGCTCCCGTATATAATAAATGTGCGACGGCTCTATACTCGCTCCGCCTTCCGCCAATCCATCTTCAAACCCTTTCTGCCTGTCCAGACACACTTTGACATTGTGCCAGCTTCCGACATACGCGAATTTTTTATAACCGCATTCCAATAAATGCTGCGCCGCCAGATACCCGCCGTAAACCTCGTCCGCATCAATGCCGTGCATTCCGTAAGGCTTTCCGTCCCTTCCGAAAATTTCAAACGGGATACCCGTATCTTTAATAAAATTCACCATATCCGCCGCAGGCTCCAGAAACGAAAGAATTCCGTCAGGCTTCCGCGCCACTACACTCCGGATCATATCATAATCTACATACGCAGATTTTCCGTTGTTGCTGAATATGATCGAATTATATCCCTTTTCTTCAAACCGCTTGGAAATAATATCCGTCGTATATGAATAAAACGGGTTGGTCAAATCGTCGAATAAAATTGCAATTGTATGCGTCGACCCGCTGCGAAGCCCCGATGCATTCATATCGACAATGTATCCCAGTTCCTTGCAGGCAGTCGTTACCTTCTCTTCCACTTCTTTTGTATAGTACGGCTTCTTGTTCAGCACACGCGATACCGTGTTTACCGATAATCCCGTGCGCGCCGCAATATCCTTTAAGGTAACTTTCTTTTTGCTTTCTTCCATAACCAACCCCTGTCTGTAAACGTTATTTCATAGAATAGAATACCATATTTTACCTCTTCTGTCAATACCTCGCCCGAATTTCACCTGCTCTTGCCTAGCTTTTTATTCCCTCTTTCTGCAAATGAAACAATCAAAATTAAAAAATTTTTGAAAATGCGTGAAAATTGTTTTACTTTTTCTGAAAATCATGTATAATAGATTATGCTGTTTTAAACGAGGTGTAGCGCAGTTTGGTAGCGCGCTTGGTTAGGGACCAAGAGGTCGTGGGTTCAAGTCCCGTCACCTCGACCAAAAAAACGAAAGGTTTTTACCTTTCGTTTTTTTTAATTTCTCGGCGCATTTTCCCGAAACAACCGATCTCAATGATTTTACCGCCGCCCCTACATAAAAAAGTTTCCGTAAACCAAAACAAGCCGCTCCCTTGTGTTTTTACACGAGAACAGCGTTTCCCTCGCTTTTTCCTTTTCGGGAGAACGCGAACCAACAGACGAATGTTGAAACAAGGATTCTTTTGGCACATCAACTTTAAAAGAGGATGAAAAGCAAAGCGATTCATCCTCTTTTATTTTTCCCGTTCGGGAACATATAACAAAAAAGTTATTTAAAACTCATTGCGTTCCGCATAACTTTTCATCAGCAGTTTCAAGCCTTCCAGCTGTTCCTGCAGTTCTTTGCCCGTATCCGTATCCCGTACGAGCAGGCTGTTTTCCCGCGTTTCAAAAACCGTTACCTCCGAATGTATATCGCTGCGCTGTTCGATCGCTTTCTCGATCGAATCGAAAGGTTCGTGCGCGCACAAACGCAATCCGTGCGAATTGTAAATCAGCGTGTATCCCGCGATACCCGTCTTTTCGTGATACGCCTTGCAGAATCCGCCGTCGATCACAATCAGCTTTCCTTCCGCTTTTACGGGATTTTCCCCCAGTTTCGTCCGTACAGGCACATGACCGTTGACTATATGACTGTATTTCCCGGAAATCCCGAAATCATGCAAGATCCGCTCACAAAATGCCTTTTCTTTACAATAAATATAATAACTGTTGTCCTGCTCCCTGTGATACGCTGTATCGTCAATGTACAGCCTCTCGAACGTCGTCAGCTTCTCCCGCCCGTACAAAGGCGAACTCCTGCCGCACCACAGATAAAAGAAGAAATCCAACGCTTCTTCATCCTCTTTCCCCGATTTGAATGCCGCGTATGCCCGACGTACCATCGATTCGCAATGATCCAGCAACGCCCGCCCTTCAAAGCCGCAGAAATTCGCATAGCTTCCGTCCGGTTCCAACGGCACACAGCCATGGAAAATCAGGTTGTTGTTACAGATCTTATATGCCGATCCGCGGCGTATCAGAAACGCCACATGCCGCCCCAGCTTCTCGCTCGCACGGAAAGAACGTTTCAGCCCGTCCACGATCTCCCTCTCCGCCGACGTAAACCGCAAAGGATCCGTTTTGTCTACATTCGGGAAGTACGTATTGTTCAATTTCGTACCAAAGAACGTCCCTGCTTTAAAATCGATGTTGCGGAGAATGTTCCTGTCCTGCATTGCATACTCCGGCCGTCTTTCAATGATCGCACCTTCCGCTTTCAACTGCATCAAAAACGCCGCTTTGCGCATTTTTGCCATCAGTTTCTCGTCTTCCCCGCTATTGCGCGCATCCGCGACAGGATAAAAACGCGGATCGTCGTCCATCGTTTCCGATGCGTACACCGACAGTTTCCGCAACGATATTCCGTACCGCTCCTCCAAAAGATCTGCATTGTTGTATTTTAAAGACAAATCGACAACGCTTAATATATTCGCTTCGTTCCCCATATGCGCGCCCATCCACTGGATGTCATGGTTTCCCCACTGTACGTCCGCATTGTGATGCGCGATCAGAAGATCCAAAATCTTATCCGGGCTCTCGCCGCGGTCAAACACATCCCCGACTATATGCAGCCAATCCACCGCAAGCCGCTTGATCAGTTCCGTCATCGCAACCACAAACGCTTCCGCTCTGCCAAGCTCTATGATCGAAGTAAAAATCTCTCCGTAATACGCTTCTTTGTCAAAATCGTCGCGATCCATGTTGATCAATTCGTCGATGATGTAATCAAAATATTTCGGCAAGGCTTTGCGGACCTTGCTTCGCGTATACTTGGACGCTACCGAACGGCATACCTCCACCAAACGGTGAAGCTGCACCTGATACCAATCCCTGTCATCCGCTCCCTGCGCTTTCTTTTCTTCGATGATTGCTTTCGGATAATAAATGAACGTCGCAAATTCGTCCCGCTCCCGCTTTGTCATCGACTGGCCGTACAGCCGCTCTACTTTCTCACGGATCACCCCCGAGCAGTTGTTCATTATGTGGCAGAATGCTTCGTATTCTCCATGCAGGTCACTTAAAAAATGCTCCGTACCCTTCGGCAGCCGCATAATCGCTTCCAGATTGATCATCTCTGTCGCCGCCGCCTGTACCGTCGGGTATTTCTCGGAAATCAGCCGCAAATACTCCTTATCTCTGCGTTGCTGCTCAGTAATTTCCGTCATACGTCCTCCTCGCCTTTTTTTCTTTCATTATACAATAATTCTTTCCCTTTTCAAACAGTTTGCGGCAAAAAAATTCCCCGAACGGTGAATTTTTTTGCCGCAATTTTCAAAACATATTCCTTATTTGTCCGGGAAAACCACATAGAATGTACTGCCTTTTCCCACTTCACTCTCGACCCCGAAATCAAAGCCGTGCTTCAAAAGAATGGTTTTGACGATCGAAAGACCTAAACCTGTGCCCTTGATCGGCCGTTTGTGCGTTTCCGCCGAACGGTAATATCTGTCCCAGATCGTATTGACTTCTTCGGGCGGGATCCCTTTTCCCGTATCCGTAACCGTAAAACGCAATCCCTGCTCCGTCCGTTTTAAGCCGACCGCAATCTTTTTATCTTCTCCCGTATAATTGATCGCGTTGCCGACAAGGTTGTATACTACCTGCTCGATCTTCTCCTGATCCGCTTCCGTATACAGCTCGTCTTCAATATCCCGCACAATACTGAAACCCTTCGTTTCCGTCAGATAATCAAAACGCTCCAACACCGTATGCACAAATTCCGACAAATTAAAATTGCTTATCTTCAGCGAATCCATCCCCGACCGTATTTTAGAAAGATTCAAGATATCATTCACCAACGACGTCAGCCGATCCGATTCGTCTATGATCACCTGCGTATGCTTCGTACGCTTTTCCGGATTGTCCCCGGAAATCTCCTGTATCATCGACGCATATGCCTTGATCATCGTCAGCGGCGTGTTCAGATCGTGCGGGACGGTCGCAAGCACGTCCTGCTGCAACTCGTCCGACTTCCCGATCTCTTCCTTTGCATAATCCAGCGTCTCAGCCAGAGCATCCATCTCCGCGTAGGAATATTCCCCTTTGAAATTTACGGAAAAATCCCCCGCCGCCATCCGCTGCGCCGCCCGCGTAATCCGCGTGATCGGCCGCGTGAGCTTCATGGATAGCAATACCGATATGATCAACGCCAAAAATATCACAATCACCGATATCAGCACCAGCTGGATCCGCATCGTCCCCATCACCGTCTGCACCATCGCCGTCGAATACTCGACGTATAAATAGGCTCCGTCCGTACCGTCCGCTTTATCCATTCCCTCTATATTGCCCATATACGCCACATACGACATGCGGCCGTCCGGCAATAATACGGATTTCCCACGCTTTACGTCTTCCCCGTTCTGCATCGACGTGACAAGGTTATCTTTCGCAAAACCAAAATCCGTCACTTCCTGCGACTGCTCTGTTGCTGTCTGTTCCCCGTCAGCCGCCGTTACGGTCAGCGAAAATTCCTCAACTCCGTTATCCGTCGGATATAACTTCGTTCCGTCTGCTGCATAAATATAAATGGTCGCAGAACGATCATCTTCCTGCAACATCTGTACGCAACGATCTATATTCGCCAGATTTTCCTTGATCGGTAACTCCGTACGCAATTTATCATACGCCAGCTTTCCCAATGTGTCCAGATCGTCCGTCATCTGTACCCCTAAAAATACCCGCAACAACGTCGTCTGGAAAATCCAGGTAAACATGATGATAAACGCCGCAAACACCAGAAAGCTCAGCCACAATATGAAATTAATACTGTGAAAATGCCTGACTTTCATGCCTCAAATTTGTACCCCAACCCCCTGAGCGTTACAATAAATTTACGGTATTCCTTCAGGCTTCCCCGCAGCATCTTGATGTGCGTATCCACCGTCCTGTCATCCCCGTAAAAATCAAACCCCCATACGTCCGACAACAGCTTTTCCCGCGATAACGCGATCCCGTTGTTCTTTACAAGGTAAAACAGCAATTCATATTCCTTGGGCGTAAGATCCAACTTCTCTCCGTCTACAAACACATTCCGCCCCTTCATGTCAATCTCAAGCCCCTCAAACTTCATAACTTCCCGCGATACGGGCGCCCCCGCTTTATGCCGCTTCGTCACCGCCGCGATTCGCGCCATCACTTCCTTCGGCGAAAAAGGCTTCGTCACATAGTCGTCCGCCCCTACTTCAAATCCAAATAACTTGTCATATTCCTCTCCGCGCGCCGACAACATGATCACCGGTATGTCCTTGAACTTGCGGATCTCCTTCACCGCCGAAAATCCGTCCAACGACGGCATCATTACATCCATCAGTATGATGTCATAATCATTCTCCCTGCACATTTTTACCGCCTGGATCCCGTCTGCCGCTTCATACGCCTCGTTCCCCTCAAATTCAATATACTCCCGCAATACATTCTGTATCATCTCTTCATCGTCTACAATCAGTACTTTCATGTCTCCTTTCCTCCGTTTCTCTCGATTATTTGCAATTATAACTCCCCTATATTATTATAACACTATCATTCCATGAAAAACAAGTGAAATTTTTATTTTTTCTCTCCAGGATTACAAACAAATGTTTGACTATCTGCCGCATTTGCGATATAATACAATCACACAAAAAGCGGAAAATATCCGTTTTTGTCCGAAAAAGGCGGAAAAACGGAAGAATGCTTTCGCATTCCGAAAACACGGGCTTCCGTTTTACGGGCAAACAGGACTGAAAAAGGTATCCGCCCGTTCGCATTGCCAAAGGAGATAATGTATGATCGACGCAAAAAGATTATCCATTCTGACAGAAAGCGCCAAATATGACGTTTCCTGCTCTTCATCCGGTTCTGCACGCGCCAATAAAAAAGGCGGGATCGGCAATGCAAGCATCGGAGGGATCTGCCATTCTTTCACCCCCGACGGGCGTTGCATCTCCCTTCTCAAAATTCTTTTGAGCAACAAATGCGTTTACAACTGTCTGTACTGTCCCAACCGCGCCGAAGCCGATGTGGAACGCACCTCCGCTTCTCCCGAGGAGATATGCGAGCTGGTCATTTCTTTCTATAAACGCAATTATATCGAAGGATTGTTTCTCTCCTCTGCGGTGGAAAAATCACCCGATCATACCATGGAACGCCTGGTCGAAACGGTCATTCGTCTGCGAAAAGTCTATAACTTCAACGGCTATATTCATCTCAAAGGCATCCCTTCCGCGGACAGGACACTCATTTCCCGTGCCGCCCGCTACGTCGACCGCATGAGCTTTAACGTCGAATTTCCCTCCGAAAACAGCTTAAAACTGCTCGCTCCGCAAAAATCCAAAGAAGCGCTCCTGCTCCCCATGAAACAGCTCGCCGCAGAAAAACAGGCATTTTCCGCCGAGGAAAAAGCAAAAAAGATCTCCAGGTTCCTGCCTGCCGGTCAGACAACGCAGATGATCGTAGGAGCTTCCCCCGAATCCGACGGAAAAATTTTGCGACTGAGCGAGGCAATGTATCGGAAATTCTCGCTTAAGCGCGTCTATTACTCTTCGTATGTGCCCGTCGTCCGCCATTCCCTTTTGCCGGACAAATGCACCGGGCTTTTGCGCGAACACAGGCTGTACCAGGCAGACTGGCTGATGCGCTTTTACGGCTTCTCCGCACAGGAAATCGCTGGCGAAGGCGAAAACCTGCCCGAAGAATATGATCCGAAATGCGCCTGGGCTTTAAAAAATATGCACCTGTTCCCCGTCGAGATCAATTCCTCTCCGTTGGAAATGCTTCTGCGCGTACCCGGTATCGGAACTCTTGGGGCTTATAAGATCCTGAAAGCCCGTAAATTTACCGCACTCGGATTCGACGACCTTGCAAAAATGCGCATCGTTCTCAAAAGAGCAAAACATTTCATTACATGCAACGGCAAATTTTTCGGATGCGAAAATATTTCATCCGTCCGTACCTTGCTCGCCCTGGAATCCAAAGAAGAAAAATATGAGCAGCTTTCCCTGTTTTCCACCCCCGAAACTTCGCTGAGCGCTCTCACAGGTCAGTTATGAACATCTATATCACCGACGGATCGGAATCCGCCTTTTATTCCGCCGCCTTTCATGCCTGCACCGATACCGATTGCATCGTAACTTCCGCAAAACATATCCAGCTGACGCTCGACGCACGCATTGTTCCGACAGAATACGGTGCCGAAAAATGCGCACGCGTCAAAAACAAACTCAGTCAATACGACAGCGGCGCCTGCAACGACATTTCTCTCATCCTGCGCCGCGGAGCCGCTACACGCGAAATGACTGCCCTGAATTACCTGCGGCGCATCGTTCAACTCAAATGCCCCGTGCGCGACAGGCTTTTCGATCCTGCCGCCATCGAAGCCATGGACGAACGCGGAAAAGTTACCTTGGAAGCACACAGATTCAAAGGCTTCCTTCGGTTCATGGAAGGCAAAGGCGGGATCTTTTACGCCCCATTCTCACCCGATAACGACATTCTCGAACTCATACTGCCTCATTTCATGCGGAGACTTTCCACACAATCTTTTATCATCCACGATACGCTGCGGCATAAAGCCGCGCTTTGGAACGGCAAGGACTGCGCCATC
>CATYEP010000031.1 GCA_958405585.1 uncultured Eubacteriales bacterium | reverse complement strand
GTATTTGACGGCGCAACCGAGCAGGATATCCGCAAATTGTTCGCGGAAAACAACATTGTCAATCCGAACGGAAAAGTGGACGGCAAGATCCAGCTTTATGACGGACGTACGGGCGAACCGTTCGAAAACCGCACCACGGTCGGACAGATGTACATGATCAAGCTGATCCACCTGGTCGATGATAAGATCCATGCACGTTCCATCGGGCCTTACTCGCTCGTAACGCAGCAGCCGCTCGGCGGTAAAGCGCAGTTCGGCGGACAGCGTTTCGGTGAAATGGAAGTTTGGGCGCTCGAAGCATACGGCGCGGCACACATCCTGCAGGAAATTCTGACGGTCAAGTCGGATGATATCAACGGGCGTGTCAAGACGTATGAAAGCATTGTCAAAGGCAACAACATTTCTGAACCGGGCATTCCGGAAGCGTTCAAGGTATTGCTCAAAGAATTGCAGTCGCTGGCTCTGGACGTCAAAGTTCTCAACGAGAGCAAGGACGAATTGCAGCTGAAAGATCTTTCCGATGCGGAACTGGATGCAGACGAGCATGAAGATCGTCACAGCGAAGAACCGGAAGAACTCGACTTCAACTTCGACGACGAAGATACGGACGAAGACGAAAGCGATATGGATGTCGATTCCATCTTCGAAGAGGATGAGGAATATCCGGTGGACGAAGACTTTACGTCTGCGGAACTGTTCGACGACGATCTGGACGACCTTGATGATTTGGACGATCTGGATGATCTCGGCGATGACGACAAAGACGAAGAATAATAAAACGGGAGGATAAGATATGTACGAATTAAACGATTTTGACTCCATTCAGATCGGAGTGGCATCTCCCGAAAAAATCAGGGAATGGTCTTACGGTGAAGTAACGAAGCCGGAAACCATCAATTACCGCACGCAGAAACCTGAGAAAGACGGTCTGTTCTGTGAAAAGATCTTCGGGCCGACCAAGGACTGGGAATGCCATTGCGGTAAATACAAACGTATCCGTTACAAGGGTATCGTCTGCGAGAAGTGCGGCGTGGAAGTTACCCGCGCCAAAGTGCGCCGTGAGCGCATGGGGCATATTGAACTTGCCGCACCTGTATCGCATATCTGGTATTTCCGCGGCGTTCCGTCGCGTATCGGCCTGCTTTTGGACATGGGGCCGAAGCAGCTTGAACAGGTCATCTACTTTGCTGCGTACGTCGTCCTGAATGCGGGATATCTGAATCAGCTTTCCGTCGTTTTGAACAAAGAAAATAACGGAATGCGTGCGGACGTCTATGGATTTTCCGAACGAAAAATGTCAGGAGAATTCAATTCCAAAGACGAAGCAAGGGAATTTATCGTCAAGGATTTCGGAAGCAAATCCTATATGGAGCGTGAACGTCTGGTCAATGAGATTTCGGGCGTGATCACCTCTGAATCCGTCCTGCGCCTTTTGGGTGAAGTCAAGAGCGGAACGGCTCAGCCTGTTTACAGCATCCGTGAAAAGACGGTTGCCGAAAATAAAAAAGTATATGTGGTACTGAAAAGTTCCGTAAAACTTCTCTGCGAAAAGCATTTCGAAGAAGCGGACGCCGAAGAACAGGCGCGCGCTTATAAGGAAAAAGCGGAAGAGCTGGAAGTTACGGAAAAACAGGTCATTACCGACAAAGAGCTGCGCGACTACGAAGAACTGTACGGCGAAGAAAGCGTTACGGGTCTGAAAGCGGGCATGGGTGCGGAAGCGATCCAGGAACTTTTGCAGGCGATCGACCTTGAAAAAGAGAGCCGTGAAACGCGCGAAGTGATCGAAAGCTCGTCGGGCAACCAGCAGAGCGGCAAACGTGCGCGCGCGGTCAAACGTATTGAAGTGATCGAGGCGTTCCGCAAGAGCGGAAACAAGCCCGAATGGATGATCTTGACGGTTCTGCCCGTGATCCCTCCTGAACTGCGCCCGATGGTGCAGCTGGACGGCGGCAGATTCGCGACGAGCGATCTGAACGATCTGTATCGCCGCGTGATCAACCGTAACAACCGCCTGAAAAGACTGATGGAATTGGGCGCTCCGGACATGATCGTCAAAAACGAGAAGCGTATGCTGCAGGAAGCTGTCGACGCATTGATCGACAACGGCCGCCGCGGCAAAGCGATTTCGGGCGCATCCAACCGTGAACTGAAATCTTTGTCGGGACTTCTGCGCGGCAAACAGGGACGTTTCCGTCAGAATCTGCTCGGCAAACGTGTCGACTATTCCGGACGTTCGGTTATCGTCGTAGGTCCTGAACTCAAACTGTACCAGTGCGGTCTGCCGAAAGAAATGGCGATCGAGCTGTTCAAACCGTTCATCATGAAAAAACTGGTGGAATCCAACCAGTGCCATAATATCAAGAGCGCGAAGCGCGCCGTGGAAAAGGCGAAACCTGCTGTTTGGGACGTTCTGGAGAGCGTCATCAAAGAGCACCCCGTACTTTTGAACCGTGCGCCGACGCTGCACCGCCTGTCCATTCAGGCGTTCGAGCCGGTACTCATCGAAGGCCGTGCGATCAAGATCCATCCGCTGGTCTGCGGCGCATTCAACGCCGACTTTGACGGCGACCAGATGGCTGTGCACGTACCGCTTTCGATCGAAGCGCAGGCAGAAGCCCGCTTCCTCATGCTTTCGTCCAACAACATTCTGAAATTGTCGGACGGCAAACCGGTCATGACGCCGACACAGGACATGATCCTCGGTGCATATTATCTTACGATCATCAAGCGCTATGACGGCCGTTGGTATGACAAAGATCACAACGAAGTTCCCGAAGGAACGGAAGGTGCGGAGCAGTATCATGCAGGCATCTATACTTCCGAGGACGAAGCGATCATGGCGTATCAGACCAAGTTCATTACGCTTCAGGACGAAATTTATGTAAGACGTACCGTGAAAATCAGCGATGCGTCCAGTGAGTTTGACGGTCAGGAAGTGACGGGCAGGGTCAAGACGTCGGTAGGCCGTATCATTTACAACGGCGCCATTCCGCAAGATCTCGGATTTGTGGAAAGAAAGACAAAAGAAGATTACCTGCAGTACGAGATTTCCGGTTATAAGAAGGGCGAAGACGGCAGAGACAAGAGTGTGCCTGTCGACAAGAAGATGATCTCGAAGATCGTCGATAAGTGCTTCAAGACGGGTAATGACAGAAAGAACTGGGTTTATGCGGATCCGGACAGCGAGATCGCAAAACTCAATGCAAAGGGCGGCGCAGGAAAAGCGGCGGAAGTTCTGGATAAGATCAAGGCGCTCGGGTTCAAGTATTCGACCATCGGCGCTCTGACGACGTCCGTGTTCGATATGCATATTCCCGGAAGCAAGAAAGAAAAGATTGCGGATGCTGAACACAAAGTCGAGACGATCGAGAAGAAATTCGCGCGCGGACTTTTGAAAGATGAAGAGCGTTACAATGCGGTAGTCAACGTCTGGAAAGAGACGACGGATGCCGTTACGGCGGAACTGAAAAAGAGTGCCGATGATTTCAACCCGATCTGGATGATGGCGAATTCGGGTGCCCGTGGTTCCATTGACCAGATCAAGCAGCTTGCCGGTATGCGCGGACTCATGGTGAACCCGCAAGGTAAGATGATCGAGATCCCGGTTAAATCCTGCTTCCGTGAAGGGCTGACCGTTCTGGAATACTTTATTTCGTCGCACGGCGGACGTAAAGGTTTGGCGGATACGGCTCTGAAAACGGCAGACTCGGGTTATTTGACCCGCCGTCTGGTCGACGTTTCGCAGGACGTTATTGTCCGTGAAGATGACTGCTGTGCAGGCAAGAAGCCGCGCGGTATGTGGATCGAGGCGATCACCGGCCCGAACGGCGAGATCGAAGGACTTGCCGATCGTCTGGCAGGCAGATTTGTGGCGGACAATGTCACTGATCCTGCAACGGGCGAGATTTTGGTGCCTGTAAACGAAATGATCACCGAAGATATGGCGCAGACCATCGTCAAGAAGGGGATCAAGCGCGTCTATATCCGCAGCGTATTTACTTGCAATTCGCGCCACGGCGTGTGCGCAAAGTGCTATGGTAAGAACATGGCGACGGGAAGCCCGATCCAGGTCGGTGAAGCGGTCGGTACGATCGCGGCGCAGTCCATCGGCGAACCCGGTACACAGCTGACGATGCGTACCTTCCATACGGGCGGTATTGCGGCGACCGGCGATATCACGCAAGGTCTTCCGCGTGTCGAAGAGTTGTTCGAAGCAAGAAAGCCGAAGGGCGTCGCAACGCTTTGCGAAGTACCCGGCATAGCCTATGTAAACGAGCAGGATAACCAGAAACATATCGTTATCCGCGACGAGATCACGGGCGAAGAGAAGAAAGAATACGTTCTGCCGTTCAATGCGGAACTCCGCATCAAATCGGGTGATAAAGTGGAACCTGGTACGCAGCTCAACGGCGGTTCCGTGAACCCGCAGGATATTCTGCGTATTCAGGGCGTCAAGGGCGTTCAGAATTACATCCTGCGCGAAGTACAGTCGGTTTACCGCTCGCAGGGCGTTGATATCAACGATAAACACGTTGAGATCATTGTCCGCCAGATGATGAGAAAAGTTCGCATCGAAAACTGCGGCGATACGGAAATGCTCCCCGGCGAACTGGTGGATATCTTCACGTTCGAAGACGAGAACGAAAAGGCGATGGAAAAGGGCGGCAGACCCGCAACGGCGAAGCGCGTGCTCCTCGGTATCACGAAAGCGGCGCTCTCTACCGATTCCTTCCTCTCGGCTGCATCCTTCCAGGAGACGGCTCGCGTGCTGACCGAAGCTGCGATCAAGAGCAAGGTCGACCCGCTGATCGGTCTGAAAGAAAACGTCATTATCGGTAAGCTGATCCCTGCAGGAACGGGCGTACGCGATTACAAAAACGTCAGCCCGCAGCTTGTTACGGGACACCGCGAGAGCGACAGCCTTGTCGAAGAAACGCGCCGCGAATTTGGTATCGAGCCGACGGCAGAAGAAAATTGAAAATCGCTGTAAAAAAATAATTAGATCCGTAAAGGATCGATAAACAAAAGAAGGGCCGCAAAGCGCATATGCGCTTTGCGGCCCTTGGCTTTTGCTTAGAGCGTAGCGATTCTTATACAAGAAGCATTTTTTGTCACCATTCTTATTCTGTTTGGCTGAGGAGATTTATGCAGAGGTTATATTCGGGCATAATTTTTTTAAAAGCGCGACAATGCGACACGGAATTGTTTTTATGCGGCAAAGCAGAGGCGGCAAAGCAGAAGTGGCAAAGCAGAAGCAGCAAATCAGAGGCAGTAAAGTAAAGGCGGCAGGGCGGGATGAGAGTCAAGCGATTTCACTTCAATTTCGTATGGACTTCACGAAAATAACGCCGTGCGGTCATAGTCGAAAAGTATAATTGGCTCACAAATATGAAGGCGCGAATATGGAAAAGAAGAAAGAAAGGCCTGGATTTTATGACCTTGTAATTTTATTTGTGCTGGTATCCTTTTTGGGCTGGTGCATGGAAACGATATATTTTCGCATACGCTGGGGAGCATTTTCGGATAGAGGATTCCTGACTCTGCCGCTGTGTACGATTTACGGTTCTTGTATACTGGCGGTATACCTGCTGATGGGAACTCCGACGGGCGGCAGATTGAGATCTCTGTTTGAGCGGGCAAAACGGTTGCCTGTTTTGTTGAGAAGTTTGTCATATGTCGGACTGTATGCAATTTATTTTATGGCCGCGGCGTTGATACCGACGATTGCGGAGTTTTTTGTTGCATTATTTTTTGATAAAGTTTTCGGGATTGTTTTATGGAATTACAGTTATTACAGGTTTGATATTTGCGGCTATATATGTCTGGAAATGACCTTGGTATGCGGAATTAAAAACACGGCGTCGATTCGTTTTGTCTGGCCGCTGCTGGTAAAGCTGGTATGTTTAAGTTCTCCGCGCGTTATAAAAGTGAAGGCAGTTGTATTGTCGGTGCTGATCTTGGCGGATTTACTTTTTAACCTCATATATTTGTGCTTAAACGGTTGTCATTTTACATTATTTTGATCTGCAGAACGTAAAAAATTGTGGTGCTTTTCAGAATTTGTAAAAATATCCGCCGGGGCATTTGTTTTGCTCCGGCGGATATTTTAATAAAGAGGAAAGAAACATTGCGGAAATTTTAGAAAAAGAATTTACAATGCAGAAAATTTTGGTATAATAGGAGTGGATATCCGATGTTTATCAGATACGGATCGGATGAAGCAGTATAGATTTTATCGAAAGGCGGATACGGGTTATTCTTTTTCATGCGGACCGTGCCAAAGAGAGTAATCTTTTTTCTCCGAAAAAGATAAGAGAATCGGATGCTTTGAGCGGTCAAGGAGTGTGAAATGGAGATTTGGGGAGCGATGGAAGCGCGGCACAGTGTGCGCGCTTATCTGGACAAGCCGATCGGATCGCAGCTCATGCAGAAATTGCAGGATGCGATTGAAGAATGCAACCGCGAGAGCGGGTTAAAAATACGCTTGGTATGCAATGATCCGCAGGCTTTTTCTTCATTTTTGGCACATTACGGTAAATTTTCCTGTGTTAAAAATTATTTTGCTCTCATAGGAGAGAAAGGTGAAGATCTGTCTGAAAAGGCAGGGTATTACGGAGAACGCCTGGTTTTGTATGCGCAGGCGCTTGGGCTGAATACTTGTTGGGTCGCTGTTTCGTACGCTAAGGGTAAAACGGAGAAAAAGTTGCAGTTGGCTCAGAATGAAAAACTCGTCTGCGTGATCGCGCTCGGTTACGGGGAAACGCAGGGCGTTCCGCATAAAAGCAAACAAATAAAGCAGGTCTGCCGCGCTAAGGATTTTAATACATTGCCCGAATGGTTTCAAAGCGGCGTGCGGGCGGCACTGCTGGCTCCGACTGCCGTCAATCAGCAGAAATTTTTGTTTGAACATGTCGGAGATCGCAAAGTCCGCGCAAGGCAAAGGGGCGGATTCTGCCGCGGGCTGGATCTCGGCATCGTGAAGTATCATTTTGAGCAGGGCGCAGGAAAAGAAAATTTCGAATGGGAAAATTAAAACACCCGGATATTTTTCTGAAAATTTCCGGGCGCAGAAATTAAACTTTTCGCGTGGCTCTTTGCTTTGTTTATGGACGGGTACGGCATTTCGGGTAATAATTCTGCTTCAAAAAGGCGCGTTTGCCGCGGTGTGACTATACACAATTCAGCCGCGCAAGCCCGAAATTCTGTGTTTTTAAATTTTGCTGAGTCGGTATTTTCGCGGCGTCATGCCGTAGGTTTGCAGGAACATCCTGTGAAAATGGCTCTGGTTTTCATAGCCGATCGTCTGTATGATTTCGGAGATACTCATATCCGTCGTGCGCAGCAGCCGTTCCGCTGTTTTCAGACGTTCGTCGGCGAGAAGTTCGCGGAAGGGTTTCCCGAAAACCTCATGGATCCGCCGCGATATATATTCGCTGCTGTAGCCTAATTCTTCGGCGATCGCACCGAGCGTTGCGTCGGGGTAATTGTGTTCCAGATACATCGAAACTTTTTGCTTTAATACCGAGTCGGGAGACGCGGCCAACTTTCCGCCTGCCAGAGAATCTTTATACAGGGCAAGGTATGTGAAAAGCAGTGAGATCAGCTGTGAAAGTACGGAAGGATCCTGTTCGGTCGGGTAAGCGACGGCATAGATCAGATTGTCCAGCAGATTGCTGATGGGGAAGTGCCCCTGCGTCTTGAAATGCAGGTATTCTCCTTCGCCGTCGGGCGCAAAATTCCGCGCAAGGAAGTCGCGCATGACCGGATTGTTTTCAACATTGTGCAGGATCACCTGCAAAAAGGTGTTCGAAGCAATAAAATTGATGCCCAGATCGTCTTTTCCCGCACGCAGTACGCTGTGGCGGATGTGTCGGTTCAGAAACAGAATATCGCCGCTTTGCAGACACACTTTCTCGCCTTGGATCATATGTGTGATGCTCCCTTGCAGTACATACATGAATTCCATGTAATCGTGACCGTGTTCGGGGAAGTCGATGAACCGCGTATGCGGGCGCAGCGCCATCTGTGATTTGTTCAGAAGTTTTTGCGCACGGATGATAAATTCTTTTCCCGCAGCGTATTGCGTGCGGTCGATATCGGTCTGTCCCCGCAGAATATCGCGCTCCTCGTCCGTGATCTGCACCAGTTTTTCAATGAAATCTTTTTGCATGCTTGTATTGTATCACAGTCTGTTTAAAATGTCAAGAAAAGATACTTTTTTCAATAAATAGTGTCCTTGTTTAATAAATTAAAATTCGCTATAATGATAGCGACGGAGGAAAAAATGAAATATTACGTAGCAATCGACATTGGCGCATCCAGCGGCAGGCACATCGTCGGCTGGAAAGAAGGCGGAGAGCTTTGCACCAAGGAAGTGTATCGTTTTTATAACGGAGTGGACGATGTCAACGGGACGTTGATCTGGGATGTGGATAGATTGTTCCGCGAGATCGTAGCGGGATTGAAAGAATCGTTCCGGCAGTTCGGGAAGATCGAGAGCGTAGCGATCGATACGTGGGGCGTGGATTACGTTCTCCTGGACAAAGACGGAAAAGAGATCCTGCCTTGCCACGCATATCGTGACGATCGTACGAAAGGGCCGATCGAAGAAGTACATAAAATCATGTCGTTTAAGGAATTGTATGCGCATACGGGTATTCAGTTCCAGCCTTTCAACACGATTTATCAGCTGTACGACGATTTAAAGAAAGGTCGGTTGGAGAAAGCGGAAATGTTCTTGATGCTTCCGGAATATTTCTCTTATAAACTGACGGGAGTTGCCAAAAAAGAATATACGGAGGCTTCGACGTCGGGGCTGGTGGATGCTCGCACGGGGCAGTACGACATGGAAGTGGTGAATCGTCTCGGATTGCCGCAGCGTCTGTTTGGGCATCTGGACGCGCCGGGTACGGAAGTGGGTGCGTTGAAAGAAGAAATTGCGAAGGAAGTCGGCGGCCAGACGACGGTCGTTCTGTGCGCTTCGCACGATACGGCGAGTGCCGTGGAAGGGATCCCGGAAGATTCGGTGAATATGCCGTATCTGTCGTCGGGAACATGGTCATTGTTCGGCGTACGTCTGAAAGAACCGATCCTGACCGAGAAGAGTTGTGAAGCAAATTATACGAACGAAGGCGGTGTGGGCTACATCCGGTTTTTGAAAAATATCATGGGATTGTGGCTTGTGCAGTCGTTGCGCAAGGAACTTTGCCCGGATAAGTCGTTCGGGGATATCGCGGCGGAAGCGGAACAGGGTACGTATGCGGAAACGATCGATGCGGACGACTGGAGATTCCTTGCACCTGAGAGCATGAAGGGTGCGTTTGACGAATATCTGCGCGAGAACGGCAGGCCTTTGCCGGAAAAGACGAGCGATTATTTCCGTTGCGCGTTTATGAGCCTTGCCAACAGCTATGCAAAAGCAATGCGTGAGCTGGAAAAGATTACGGGTGAAAAATACAAAGGGCTTTGTATTGTCGGCGGCGGTGCAAAGAACGGATTCCTGAATGAGCTGACCGAACGTGCGTGCGGCGTAAAAGTACACGCAATCCCGATCGAAGCGACGGCGTTCGGCAATTTGAAAATACAAATGCAAAGAGGAGATAAGTAATATGAATTCGATGTTTGACCTGGCTAAACAGGCTTTTGCGAACTGGGGGATCGATGCGGAAGAAGCACTTGCGCGTGTTGCGAAGATTCCTGTATCCATTCATTGCTGGCAAGGCGATGACGTTCACGGATTTTTAGGTGCGGAAGAACTTTCCGGCGGAATCCAGACAACGGGCAACTATCCCGGCGCGGCAAGAAACCCCAAAGAGCTGATGGCGGATTTTGATGTTGTGCTGTCGCTCGTTCCCGGAACGAAGAGGATCAATCTGCATGCGATCTATGCTATTTCGGATACGCCTGTGGAATTGGATAAACTGGAATACCGTCATTTTGAAAAGTGGGTAGAGTATGCAAAAGAACGCAATCTCGGGATCGATTTTAACCCGACGCTCTTTTCGCATCCGATGGTAGTCGACGGACTCACGCTTTCTTCTCCGAAGAAGGAAGTCCGTGAATTCTGGATCAAGCACGTCAAGGCTTGCCGCGCGATAGCCGCAAAGATCGGTCAGATCCAGGGCACGCCCTGCCTGAACAATATCTGGATTCCCGACGGATTCAAAGACGTTCCCGCAGACAGGCTCGGACCTCGTCAGCGCTTGAAAGAGAGCCTGGACGAAATTTTCTCCGTAAAATATCCTTCGGAATACATTGTCGACAGCGTAGAAAGCAAGGTGTTCGGGATCGGCGTAGAAAGCTATACGGTCGGAAGCAATGAATTCTATCAGAACTATGCGGCGAAAAACGGTGTTTGCTGCCTGCTCGACAATGGACATTATCATCCGTTGGAATATGTCAGCGACAAGATTCCTGCATTGCTGGCGTTCTATGACAAAGTTGCTCTGCACGTAACGCGCGGTGTCCGTTGGGACAGCGACCACGTTGTGCGCCTGGAAGACGAGATTCTGGAAATCGCGAAAGAGATCGTGCGCAACAATGCAGATGACAAAGTCCTGATCGGACTGGATTATTTCGATGCAAGCATCAACCGCGTGGCAGCGTGGACGATCGGCGCCCGCAACATGGAAAAGGCTTTGCTGATCGCGCTCTTGCAGCCGCATGCACAGCTTAAAAAACTGCAGGACGAAGGCAAATTTACCGAACTCCTTGCCATGAGCGAAGAGATCAAAACTCTGCCTTACGGAGCGGTATGGGATGAGTATCTGAGCCGCCAGAAAGTGGCAGGCAACGATTGGTTCAAGACGGTTCAATCCTACGAGAAGAAAATCCTTGCCGAGCGCAAATAAATTGTTTATTGAACGGCACATTGTGCTGTGTCGATAAAAAAACAGCTGCGGCGCTAAACCATCCTCCGATGATTTATTTTTATCCGTAAGAATCTATTGCCGCAGCTGTTACTTTGCACATAGTCTCCATTATATTTGGACCTCGCAAATAGAACAAGGCGGACGCTTAAAAAGCGTCCGCCTTGTTCGTTTCTTTTTGCAAAGTCTGTCACACAGAATGTTTGTGCGGACAAAATAAGATTTTGCAAAAGTCATCATTTTCGTTGCGGATCAAATACGATTGTTTTTCGTTCAAAGGTTGTAAGCGAGAGTGGGTGTTTTTTTAGCAAGGCTGATGCGAAGATGTGTCGCAGCTCTCTCATCGGAATTGTCTGTACTTTCATCGGCAAAGAAAAAACAGGCAGCTTCTTTATTTTGATTTACGAATGGTTCGGTATGGTGTATAATAAGTGGGATCAGAAGTATGAGGTGATAATTGTGAAGAAATGCACAGTTAAAAAGGAAACGGCTGAAAAGGAAACGGCCGAAACGGAATTTAAAACGACAGAGAACGGAAGTCATATGCCGTTATCGGAGAAAGAGTCTGCGGAACCGAATGTGTGCGTTCAAACGCAGTCAGCAAGCGATGGTGCGGGCACGACGGAAAAGACGGACAAGACAGACAAGAGCGGCATTGACGGTAAATCGGCAAAACATCGTGCTTTTGTTGAAAAGTTAAAATTGATTCTGGTATTAGGGTTATCCTTTTTAAAAATAGGGCTTTTCACATTCGGCGGCGGATATGCCATGATCGCATTGATCCAAAAAGAGTTTGTCTCCAAACGAAAATGGATAAGTGAAACGGAATTTATGGATGTGGTTGCGATTGCGGAATCGACTCCCGGACCGCTCGCCATCAACAGCGCGACATATATCGGCTACAAGATCGGAAAGACAGTGGGCGCCACGATTTCTACTCTGTGCGTATGTATACCGTCGTTTGTGAGCATTTATCTGATTTCTCTGTTTTTTGATGCGTTTTTAAAATTTACCGTAGTGCAGTATGCGTTTAAAGGCATACAGGTTTGCGTTGTCTTTTTGATTTTTACGGCGGGATGGAAAATGCTCAAACAAATGCAGAAAGATTTGTTCAACTGGGTCTTGTTTATCGGTACATTTTTATGCCTGGTAGTATTTTCGATAACGGCAATCGATTTTTCATCTATATTTTATATTCTCATCTGCGGTGCGGCGGGGCTTGGCGTGTATCTGATATCCCTGGCGCGTAAAAGAGAGAGAAAGAGAGAGACGGCTGTTTCGGCGCAAAAACAAAATGACGTAGAGCAAAAAAACGAACAAAATGCAGAACTGTCTGCAAACATAAAACGAAATGACAAAGGGCAGGAATATGAGCAGGCCGGAGAGCTGAAGGAAACGCAAAGAGGCGAGGAAAAAGTTCCGAAGGAGAGAAAAAGATGATATACTGGGCTCTGTTTCTTGTGTTTTTTAAAATCGGGGCGGTATCGTTTGGCGGCGGATACGGGATGATCTCGCTTTTGCAGGATGAGGTCGTGGCGCACGGCTGGCTGACGGAAGAAATGCTGATGAATTTTATCGCCGTTGCGGAATCGACGCCGGGGCCGATCGCGGTGAATGTGGCGACATTTGTCGGCTCGTCGCAGGCGGGATTGTTGGGAGCGTTGTTGGCAACGCTCGGAGTCGTGTTGCCTTCCTTTTTCATCATTCTGGTGATCGCGGCGATCATGCACAATCTTTTAAAATTTAACGGAGTGCAGGCAGTGCTCGGCGGCATCCGTCCAAGTATCGTCGGGTTGGTTTTGGGAACTGCCGTTACAATGGTTTTGACTGCGCTGTTCAATTTTTCGTCGATCGGGCAGGGATTCTCATTTGACTGGCGGGCATGCGTAATCCTGATCTTATTATTCGTGCTATGGTTTGGCATTAAAAAGTGGAAAAAGAAAGAACTTTCGCCCATAGTTATTATCTTATTATCAGCAGTTTTGGGAATGGGCTTTTATGCTATTCCGATCTGATGCGGCAGAGAATGTGCGAAAAAAAGCCTGCTTACGGAAAGTTATGTTAGTGTTGCGGGAAAGTGTCTTGGTTTTTATGTGATCTGAACGCCGTCTGTAAGAAATATTTTTCGGTTCGTCTTGAGGGCGATCTGCTTTTCGGTGAATGAAAATAGGGACGCATGTCACGAAATTTCATGTACGTATAGGCAATTTTTGGAAAAATATGTGTAAAAATGTTGCCTTATTTGCATTTGTATGGTACAATGTTTTTACTCTTAATAGTCTGTACAGGAGGAAAATTGTATGAATAAGAGTGAGTTAGTAGCAAAAATTGCTGAAGATGTTTCGCTGAAGAAAAGCGATGTGGAAAAAGTGCTGGATGCATTTGTTTCCAATGTAAAGGATGTTATGGCAAAGGGCGACAAGCTGCAGTTGGTCGGATTCGGAACATTCGAAGCAAAAGACCGCGCGGCAAAAGAGGGTGTAAATCCTGCTACGGGTGAAAAAATCGCCATTGCTGCTTGCAAAGTTCCGTCTTTCAAAGCGGGCAAAGCGCTTAAAGATGAATTAAACAAATAAGTTTTTTAAGAAAAGTGCATTGAAAATTATACACCCCAAAAGCGGTTGCTTTTGGGGTGTATAATTTTTTATACGAATATTTAATTGTTCAGAGCGGTAAATGTTTTACGCTTTGGGCAGAAACTTTTGAAATACGTTCAGAGTCGTCGGCGATACAAAAAATACCGAAGATCGTGCGAAAGACACAGAGTTTGGAAGAAGCGAAAAGATGGTATCCGATACAATGTTAATACGGCAATGAATTTGCGTTATGCCGATGGAAAGCATACAGATTCTAAAATTTTCCGGAGCGGGTTCAGACAACGGAAAGCACGGCGATAAGGCTGAAAAACTTACTTAGAAATGTTCCATTTTTTGCAGGCAGAAACGGTTTTTGTGAAAGTCCAGGATCCCTTCTTTTTTCATTTTTGTCAGTTCTTTGGACAGCGCAGTGCGTTCTACGTTCAAATAATCGGCCATTTGCTGGCGGTCGAACGGCACAAAAAATTCTTTGTTTCCGTGTTTTCTCGCTTCTGCGGATAAAAAAGTCATGACTTTGGCACGGATACTTTTCGCGGTCATGCAAAAGATCCTGTTCGACCACGCGAGATTTTTTTGCGTGGACAGGAAAAGAAGATTGTTGATCAGTTTAAAATACCAGGATCTTCCATGGTATTCGGGCGATAACAGTATGGCCGTATTCAGAAACAATATATTGCAATCCTGCGCGGCCGTTACGTCAACCAACATAGGTACGTTGCAGAAAGCGTATGTTTCGCCAAAAGCGTCGTTGGCGGACAGACTGTGCAGAATGACGCGGTTTCCCCACAGATCGATATTCTCTATGTGTACTTTGCCGAAAATCACGATCCCGAATTCCTCAGTGCAATCTCCCGCGTGAAACAGAACACAGTCTTTTTCATATTCTGCCGTTCGGATCCCTCGGCAGAGTTCCATATCCTGATATTCTTTTTCAGTGATATTCCGAAACATGACATGTTGAACAGGAAACATAAAAAAACACCTATTTCGTGGTTTAAACAACGTACTTTTTGAGAAGATTGTACTATACTGTAGGCGAGAAGTCAAGGAGGAATACGGAAATGATACGAAAAATCATACAGATCGATGAAGAAAAGTGCAACGGATGCGGTGCATGTGTTTCGGCGTGCCATGAAGGGGCAATCGGAATGGTAAACGGTAAAGCAAAATTGCTGCGGGACGATTACTGCGACGGGCTTGGCGATTGTCTGCCTACGTGTCCGACCAACGCGATCCGCTTTGTGGAACGCGAAGCGGCGGCGTACGATGCGTCGGCAGTAGCCGAGCATCAGAAAAAGCGGGCGCAGACGTACACGGGCTGCCCGGGAAGCCGAATGAGGGAGTTTAAACGTGATCAGTCTTGCCGTACGCATACGGAAGGCGTTGCTATTCAATCCGAACTTCGGCAATGGCCTTGCCAGATCAAGCTGGTACCGGTCAATGCGCCATATTTTCAAGGGGCAAAACTGCTTATTGCGGCGGATTGTACGGCCTACGCTTACGCGAACATGCATCAGGAGTTCATGCGAGGAAAAGTTACGATTGTAGGATGCCCGAAGCTGGATAATGTGGATTACAGCGAAAAGTTGACGCAGATCCTGCAAAGCAACGATATACAGAGCGTAACGATTGTGCGGATGGAAGTTCCTTGCTGCGGAGGGCTGGAAATGGCGGCAAAGACCGCCTTGCAAAAAAGCGGAAAATTTATTCCCTGGCAGGTCGTTACGATATCCGTAGACGGCAAGGTCTTGGATTGAATAGAAATCGCAAAAAAATCAGATTATAAAAAGGCAGGTAAAAAAATGAGTGTAAAAATCAAAAATATAAGTCAGTCGGAGATTTTCAGTTTAAAAGATCAGATATCTTATCAGGAGGGTCAGATCGTCAGCAAAACGCTGGCGCAGAACGATGCCGTGAGCGTTACTTTGTTTTCCTTTTCCAAGGGCGAAGAGATCAGTACGCATGCTTCGGGCGGAGACGCCATGGTAACTTGTCTGGACGGGACGGGAAAAATCACGATCGACGGCAGGGAATATATGCTTCGGGAAGGGGAATCCATCGTGATGCCTGCGGGGCATCCGCATGCGGTTTACGGCGAAGAAGCGTTTAAAATGTTGCTGGTCGTTGTGTTCTGAATTGTTTTAAAATGCAAAAGCGAAGCAATAAAAAGGAGGATTCGGTATGAAAGCGGTTGTTGACCAGGAAATGTGTATAGGATGCGGTTTGTGCTGTGAAACGTGTGATGCGGTTTTTCGCATGAACGATCAGGACAAGGCAGAGGCGTACAGAGAAACCGATGCCGAAAATTTGGACGAGGTGCAGAGTGCCATAGATACCT
>CATYEP010000030.1 GCA_958405585.1 uncultured Eubacteriales bacterium | reverse complement strand
ATTTTTGCGGCGATGCTCTTACTGAATTTCACCATGAAAAATTTTGAGCCGTTTTCCCTTCCGCTTTTTGCCTCCGTGCTTGCCTGCGGACTTCATCCTTTTGTTCTGACAGGTTTATACATACTCGCAGGCGGCTTAAGTTTCTTTACGGGATTTATTCCCTTTCTTTTGTACGCAGTTCAGGGTGTTTTTTTAGGGGCGGTTTTCTTTATTTACCGCAGACTCGGCAAAAACATGAAAGCGGAATTCGCTCTGTATGCGCTCACGGCGCTGGCATTATATTTCTGGCTGTTCGGAAAATACATATACGCCGACTATATCAAAGCGGCGATCCTTTCTGCCGTTTTATTCCTGTTATGTCTTGTCTTTCTCGGAGCAATGCGCTGCCTGTTTTTCCGGGCTGGCCGCAAAAAACTTGCGCCCGAAGAACTGATTTTCTGCGCCGCCGCCGTTACAGCAACAGGCATCGGCCTGTATAATTGTGCAGGCTCTTACACCTACGAAAGCATTGCACTCCTCGTCCTTTTGCTCTCCTGTGCTCTGCTCCGCAACGCAAAAGCAGTATTCTGCGCGCTTGTGCTGGGCATTGCACCCGCGATCTGCCAAAGTGTTGCCGCAGGAGAACCGCTGCTGACGCAGATCGCCGCCATGAGCCTTTACGCTGCCGTCGTACTTTTACTGCTTCCCTCCGGTAAACTTCCCGCATCGCTTGCGCTGTTTATCTGCAACATGGTGTTGCGCTATTTTACCGATTTTTCTGCGCAGGGCGCGGCTCCGCTGACGGAAAGCGCCTTTTATCTGACTATGCTTGTCCCGCTTATCCCTTGTTTTATTTTTGCCGTAATTCCCGAATCCTGGCTCACGCGCGGGGCGCAGACCCTGCACAAATACAGCGAAAAGCGCCTCACGCGAACCAGCATCGATAAAAACCGTGCCGAAGTCGGACAAAAATTATTTGAGATCTCTGCGGCGTTCCGCGAAATAGAAAACGCATTTTCCGCTCTGGACACGCAGCCGCAGTCCGAACAGGCGGCGCAGGCGCTTGTTACGGAAGAAGTGCGCAGGGAAGTTTGCTCCCAATGCGAAAAAGCCGCTACCTGTGATCAGAAAACAGGTTCTGCGCTTGAAAAGCTCACTGCGATCGGATGCCAGAAAGGAAAAGCAAACCTGATCGACATGCCGGCGGCGCTCACGGCAGAATGCCCGAACCCTTCGGCACTCCTGTTTTCATTGAACCGCGCCCTTTCCGATTACCGCCGCCGCATCCTCGACGAAGAAAACGCCGCCGCCGGCCGGGCATTGTTTGCAGAACAGGCACACGCCCTGGCGGATATGCTGAAAAATCTTGCCGTTTCCCAAAGCGCCCCCACGGGTGCGCACGCAGAATCCGAACGCGCTCTGCGGCTTGCACTTGCAAAGATCGGGATCGCCTGCGATGAGATCCTCGTTTTAGGCGATTTACCAGAAATTTACCTGACAGTGAGCGGAAATCCTGCCCAAAAGCGAATATGCCGTGCAGCTGAGGCCGCGCTCGGCATGCCGTTTTCGCTCTCAGCAAAACGAAGCATCGCGCAGGACAAAATTGTGCTCCTTTTGCATCCCACGCCGCGTTTTGATGCGGCATTCGGCGTTGCAAGTGCGACGAAAGAGGGCGAAACGGACTGCGGCGACACAACTTCCGTTCAACGGATCGACGAACGCTCCTTTCTTTGTGCACTCGCCGACGGAATGGGAAGCGGAACGTATGCGCGATGCGTTTCCGACTGTGCGCTGAATCTTGTGGAAAGCCTGTACCGCGCCGGAATGGCGGGCGACACCGTACTTTCGACCGTGAACCGACTGCTTTCCTTCAACCGCGAAGAGAGTTTTGCCTGTGTGGACATCGCGACAGTAAACCTTGATACGGGCAAAGCTGACATCGTAAAAATCGGATCTCCCCTTTCATTCCTTCTCACACAGGGTAAAGCCGAAGTCCTGGAAAGCGATTCCCTGCCGCAGGGGATCCTGGAAGGCATTCGCCCGACCACGCTTTCGCGAAGCCTTGCCGACGGCGACGTACTTGTCTTTCTGAGCGACGGCATAACCGCCGCTTTCGGATCTAGCGCCGACATCGCCGACTATCTATGCCGCCAGCCCGCCGCCAACCCGCAATCGCTTGCCGACAAATTCTTAAAAGAAGCTCTCGACCGTGCAGGCCGTGCCGAAGACGACATGACCGTTCTCGCCATCCGCCTCTTCCGCCGCACACCCGAAAAATAACATAGTGCTCCGATCTAGCCATTAAGAAATCCCGCGCCATATCAGACTTTTTCTCCACTCGTTTCATTTTTACTTTCTTTATACCAGTCCGAGCACATACAGCGCACTTTTTCTATCGTCGTTTTATCTTTTGACGTTGTGCAATTTTCTGTAATACGTTTATATTTTTTTGTACAAAACGGGCGGCTCTACTTTTAGTAGAGCCGCCCGTTTTAAAAGTAGAATCAAAAACAACAAAAGTCGAGAAAAAAATTAAATGCTGTCTTGATTTTTTGAATAAGTTTGGATAAAATTAGAATAAACATGGTAAGGATACATGGTCACGATAAAAGTCGCCTACTATTATATATCGGCATTTTGTCATCTTCTGCTGCAACAGATCTCTATTCGTCTGCCGACCGTAAAAATTCAACGGAAAACTTTTTATTAAGACTTATTGCAGCCTGGAAAAACGGAACAAGATAACAGAGCAAATCAATTTTTATTGTTGTTTTCAAAATGGAAAACAAAATTTTAATACAGCCGATCAAAAACAGAAAAAAGTCTGACAGGACGAATCTCGAACAAAGAACACACTTATAAAATGCGAGCGTATAATAAAAACAGAAAAGGAGTTTTTAGTATGCAAAATTATATTTTATGCTGCGGTTCGACCGCAGATCTTTCGGCACAGCGGCTGAAAGAACGGAACATCGAATATATTCCTTTTCATTTTTTCCTGGACGGAAAGGAATACACAGACGATCTGGGCCAAACAATCACCTATCCTGATTTTTACGCGGCTATGTCGCGCGGCGCCATGACGAGCACTTCGCAGACGAATGCGGATGAATTTGAAAAAGCATTCACGCCCTGGCTGGAAAGCGGCAAAGACGTCGTTTATGTATCGCTTTCTTCCGGAATTTCAGGATCGTATAATTCTGCTCTGATCGCACAAAAAGCCATGGAAGAAAAGTTTCCCGACCGCAAAGTGTATATAGTGGATTCACTGGGCGCGTCTTCGGGATACGGACTTTTTATGGAAGAACTTGCCGACCGACGCGATCAAGGCATGAGCGCCGCGCAACTTGCCGCATGGGCAGAACAGAACCGCCTGCGCGTCAATCATTGGTTCTTCTCTACCGATCTTACTTTCTACGTGCGCGGCGGGAGAATTTCCAAAGCCATGGGCTGGTTCGGCACGATTTTCCGTATCTGCCCCCTTCTGAACATGGATAATCTCGGTCGGCTGATTCCGCGCCGCAAGATCCGCACAAAGGCTAAAGTGATCCAGGAAATCGCCGCGACGATGGTCGAATACGCCGACAACGGTGCCGCCTACAACGGAAGATGCTACATTTCACACGCTGCGTGCCTTGACGACGCAGTAGCCGTAAAAAATCTTGTCGAAAAATATATCCCCGCTCTGAAAAATAAAGTGGAAATTTTCGACGTCGGAACGACCATCGGCGCCCACACCGGTCCCGGCACGGTTGCCTTGTTCTTCCTCGGCAAAGTCCGTAATGAATAAAGTTGCGCAGAATCGCCGCAGATTCGGATGCCATTTCCAACGCCTCGCTCCTTTGCACATTGCAGGAAGTCGCACCGCCCAACCCTGAAAAAATTCATTCAATCTTTTAAATAACATTTTCAAAGATGCCGCGCTTTTTGCCGTGATATGCACTCCAAAAAAGTCTGCCTGACTTTTTCGGAGCAAAACATCACCGACGCGCGGCTTTTGATTTTAGCATTTTTTCCAATTTGTCTGTTCACTCTTTCAAACTTCTTTCAACGTTCAGCCGCATAATTTTTTAATGTTTTCCGCACATACCGTTTTTTTCAAAGCAACTTTTTAGGCACATGGAATCATCTGCTAAAGACAAAGCAGGCTTAAAAAACGGAACAACCGTAAAACATTTTGTTTTGCGGCTGAAAAATGTCGGCAAGGTTTTGAAACGGAGAAATCCGAGATTATAATAAGATTGCGGCGGGAAATCAAATTTACGGGCGGAAGCCATCCGCCCCGAACGCGCGCCGCGCCGATTTCGGCGCGGCGCCAAACGAGAAGGACACGGATCGCTTCCCCGAAAGGCGGTACGAAATGGATTTTTTACAGTTTTTCGGTTACATCCGTCAGTTCAATGCGGACGTGGCAATCATCGGCGCGGCTGTCTGGGGAATCAACCTGCAGCTACGCAAGACCCTGCTCAAAAATTTTAAAAAAAGCAAACTCGCAACGTTTTTGCCTTTTTTGCTCGGCGCCCTGCTCTACACCGCCTATGCGGCGGCAGTCAGCGGGCCTGCCGGTATGGACTGGAATTCGGCGCTCAGCGCCGGAGTTACCTGCGGTTCGCTGGCTACGGTCATACAAGTTGTGTATGAACAGTTTACTACAGGCGACGAATCCGCCGGCATACGCGCCGCCTGCGTAAAAGCACTGCTTGCGGATTACGGCGAGATCAGCGACGAAACGGCCGTCGAACTCGAACAGGCCGTGACGGAAGAAAATTCCGACCGCGCTTTGGAACTCTTAAAAGAAATTGCAGGCGAAATGATGGCAGGAACCCTGTATTCTCTGCTTTGCAGAACCTTGAACAGTCTGAGTAATTGATTTTCTCCCGTTAAGGCGGCGGCGCGCATTTTTGCGCGCCGCCGTTTTTTCTATAGAAAAACCCACCCCCATAAAAACTGCTACGCCAATCGAAACAGCATAAAAAAACCGCAATACAAGCAGAAATTCAGGTATAAAACGCCACATATCCATAACATGAAGAACGGTGCGGTCGCAAACAGGCCGTTTCCTTTATACAGATGCACAGTTTTAAAAAACAAGAAGTTTTTCTCGCGGTAAAACGAGTCGAAAAACAGGAAAAAGACAAAGAAACGAATTTGATTCGGATGATGCCATCCGTCGGCGGCATATTTTCTGACTGAATGCACACAATGCGAATGTGGAAAAGAAAAAAGAGAAACGGCCTCTCCTGTCGGACGCCGAAAAAAACATTCAAAGCCTGAAAAAAATACTTTCGGCGCAGGATATATTGGTTTACAGATTTGAAACCGCGGACAAAAAACTTTGCGCCGCCGTGTACGCGGACGGGATCACGGATAAGGAATTACTCGGCGAACTGGCAGCGAGGCCGTTGGCGCAGGCAAACGCGCCGAAAACGCGCCTTGAAGCGGAAAAACTTTTGCTGTTCCCTGAGCTGAAAGAAGCGGACGACGCGGAAACAGCGGCCTTTGAAATTCTTTCGGGGAACCCTGCACTGTTGATCGACGGGATCGCGGGCGCCATTATCTTAGGGACAAAAAAGGTTGCGCTCCGCGCGGTGATGGAACCGCAGACGGCGATCACGGTCAAAGGCCCGCGCGAAGGCTTTATCGAGGACGTTAAAACCAACATGAGCCTGATCCGCCGCCGTTTCAAAACACCGAACTTGCAATTTGAAATGCTGACCGTCGGCAAACAGAGCGGAACAGCGGTCTGTGTGGCATACCTGAAAGGGATCACGGACGAATCCCTGGTGAAAAAAGTCTGCGGCCGCATAAAGGAAACAGAAATAGACGGCGTACCCGATTCCTCCTATATCGCCCAGTTTCTGACCGATCGGCCGCATTCCGTTTTCAAACAAGCAGGAACGACCGAAAAACCGGATATTCTGTGTGCAAAAATGCTGGAAGGCCGCATCGGGATCCTGGTAGACGGATCACCCATTGCATTGACTCTGCCCTATATGCTCGCAGAAGATTTCCAGAGCGCGCAGGACTATTTTGTGTCGCCCGCTCGCGCCACGGTCAGCCGTATTCTGCGCCTTTTAGCGGTACTGGTGGCGGTTTTTCTGCCCGCCATGTACGTTGCCGCCCAGCTGTTCCGACTGCAGCTTCTTCCGTTCGGACTGCTCATGACGATCTCCGGCGGCATCCGCGGGATCCCGCTCTCTCCCAGCCTTGAAATGTTTTTCCTTCTGATCGTGTTGGAAGTGCTCATAGAAGCCAGTATCCGCATGCCGAAATACGTCGCACTCGCCTTGTCCGTCATCGGCGCACTCGTCCTCGGCGATACCGCCGTCAAGGCGGGGCTGGTTTCTTCTCCCGCTATCATTATCATCGCCCTGTCCGGGATCTCCGCTTATACCGTTCCCGACCTCACCGGTACGATCTCCGTCATACGAATGGCTTACCTCGTCGCCGCAGGAAGCGTCGGGATCTACGGCGTGACCTTGCTGACGGGCCTTCTTGCATACTATCTCGTGTCGTGCGACAGCTGGGGAACACCTCTGCTCGCGCCTTTTTCCCCGCTTATCCGTCAAGATCTGCGCGATTCCGTTTACAAAGCCGACCTGTTCTCCCTTCGCAAACGTCCGCAAGTCTTTGAACCCGAAAACCGCACGCGCCTTCGCAAAAATAACGCGGCGCAGTCGGAAAAGGAGAAATCATGAACGAAAAAGCCTTGAATATCCGCCAAATCTGTTTTCTGTTTGCCGCAGTCCTGCCCGTAACGCGCATGATTGTCTACCCTGCCACCCTATCCTTCCACGCAAAAAACGATCTGGTCTTATCCGCTTTTATAAGCTTCGCCGCAGAGTTTGCCGTGATCTCACTTCTCCTCTTGCTCGCAAAAAAAACCGATCTCACCTTCTTTGAACTGCTGCAAAATACGTTCGGAAATTTTTTCGCCCGCGCCGTATATTTCCTTTTTTCCCTTTATTTTCTCTTTTCCGCCCTGCTCCCTATTCTCGAACAGCGCGGGTTCATTTTGCAGGTTTTTTATGAGAACGTACCCTCGTTTCTGAGTTTTATTCCGTTCGCCGCCGTGTGTCTGTATGCCTGCACCAAAGGACTGCGCAGCATCGGAAGAGTCGCCGATCTTTCCATGCCGGTGTTTGCCGTCTGCATTTGCGTTCTTCTGTTGCTTGCCGTTCCCGAAGCGGATTTTACGGCGCTTCTGCCCGTCGGCTCTACGGGCGCGGGAAATATTTTCCGAAGCGCCGCCGAAGGCTTGAACTGGTTCAACGGTGCGGCGTATATGCTCTTTTTTTTGGGGAATTTTCGCTACGAAAAGAAAAGCGCCGTTAAAATACTCTCCGCTTACGCAATCGGCACAGCGATCGTCCTGTTTTTCCTCGCCGTATTTTACGGTATCTTCTCGGATATTTCGATTCTGCAGCAAAATGCTCTGGCGCATATTTCCAAATACTCTACCGCGTTTACGTCGCTGGGCAGGATCGACCTGCTGTTCGTGTTTGCGCTTTCCCTGGTGATGCTGTTTGCCCTCTGCATACCGCTGCAGCTGAGCACGCACTGTGCCGCAGAAGCATTTTCCTGTAAGCCCGTGCTTCCTGCTGCCGCTATCAGCGCGCTCGTGCTGCTTTTTATTCTCTTTTTCAACC
Source organism: uncultured Eubacteriales bacterium (assembly GCA_958405585.1). Taxonomy (GTDB): domain Bacteria; phylum Bacillota; class Clostridia; order Christensenellales; family Borkfalkiaceae; genus Borkfalkia. The sequence continues at coordinate 8,524 of CATYEP010000030.1, read as the reverse complement.
AGGCATATCTGGAGATCCAGACGCTGATGACGCAAAAGTTATGGTACGTTTTCGCATTTTTTGCTCTGTTACTGCCGATACTTGCTCTGTTGCTGCGAAAAAAAGAAAGAGAAAAACCGAACATTCCCGCCAATAGCGGTAAAAAGGAGTAAGCCATGAAAACGAATAAAATTGCAACGCGGGTTTTCCTGCTGATCGCGACATTCTTGCTCTTGCTGTTTTTTTCCAATGATTTCGGACTGATCGATATCCAGAAAACATCCATCATTACGGCGATCGGCATTGATTCGGGAGAAGAAGGCCTGCTCGACATTACCGCGCAGATCGCCGTACCGGAAGCGGGCGGAAACGGCACGGCGGGAAATGTATCGGTCAAGGGAGCACGTACGGTCGGCGAAGCGATCGCCGAACTTAACCTGAAAACGGGTTGGTACCCGACTTTGGTACACTGCCGGCTGATCCTTTTGGGCGCGGAAGCGACTGAAACGGACGTATTCCGCTCGCTCAATTATTTTCTTCGGAGCCAGTTTGTGGAAGATTCGTGTCTGGTTGCAGTCTGCGCCGACCGTGCCGAAGGCGCGCTCGGCGCACAGTCGCCCGTCGGCGACATGACCTATGCCGCCATCGAAAAAGTACTCTCTTCCGAAGCACAAAAAACAGGGCTTGTCAGCGTAAACAGCCTGCGCGAATTTTCCAAAGGATATTACTCGGTCAGCAAAAGCAGTTTTCTCCCTGTTCTTACCCTAAAGAAAGACGCGCAGGGTGAAAATGAGAGCGGCTCTTCTTCCCAAAGCGAAGCGCAGGGCGGAGCCGCGCAGCATAGCGGCTCCGCAGGTTCCGATGTCTTCGATGCGTCCTCTACCATGCTGTTCCGCCGCGGTCAACAGGCAGGGATCCTCAACGCCGAAGAAACGCTTGCCTTCAACCTCGCCGATACAGACACCGATTTTGCCTACGGCAATGTTTCCGTCTACGAAAACGGAGAAAACGTCACTTACAATCTGAAAATCAAAATATCCAAAAAATCCAGAAAAATTTCAGACGAAAACGGCGTTCCCGTTCTTCATTTTTCCATCCGCGCCCGCGCGCAGGTCGCCGACGCAAGCCAGGCCGGTACCACGCAGGAAGTTGCGCAGTCTTCCGTCGTGCCCGAACACGTTCTGCGCGCCGCCGAAGACCGCATGCGCTCTCAACTCGACGCCGCATTCAAAAAAGCCCAGGATTGCGGCTGCGATCTGTTCCAGATCAGCCAAAGCCTGCAAAGACTCCAGCCCCGCCTGTTCAATGCTCTCGGCGAAAATGCCCTTGCATCCGCAAAAGCTACCTTCGACATCCGCTTCGATACCCTCCACTGATCCCTTTCGCCTTCGGTATTTACACCAAGCCCTTCACTATCCTGCACTGTCCATACGGCGCTTATTTTTGCTTGATTTTTATAAATTGTGAAAATTTACCATATATTTGTGATAATTTTCAGAAATATTAAAATTTTTTTCAAAACCATCTTGACAAAGGGGAAAGATATGGTATAATAAAGGTGACCTAAGGGAAAAAATCCAATTGATTTTCCCTCGGTACAACTCAATGGACGGCACGCGAAAGCTGCATCTCTCCCAATACAAAATAATTTGCGTTGGTTTCCACCGGAAATTGTGCACAGGGAATATCGGCGCAAGGGTAAAGAGAAAGGTAAGGAAATTTCGATCGGGAAGCAGCGGAGCGGAACCAGGCAATATGCCGCGATCACACACAGGCTTATCGGAAAAGAGGGGCCGGATGAAGAGGGCGGAGCCGAAGTTCATGCCGGAAAGAAGGGAGGTACTGCTATGTACAAATCAGACCTTAGAAAACTTGCTTGACAGGAGGGCGGTCCAATGTACGATTTTAGGATGGGAACGATTCAATAAGTAAAGTTTCAGATTTTGCGGGCAGGCGGAACGCGCTGCAGGTGGGATGCGCCCGTACCGATTATGGAAACAGAAAGAAACAAAATGCTTACAAAGTTCCTAAAAACTGAATAAATTTGTTAATTCGCCCGCAGTGCTTACGCCCTGCGGGCTGCTTATCCTAACCCCTGCCGGTGGCACACGGCCGAAGACTTTTGCGGTCATTCCGTAAACTGCCGCGTGCCGGAGCCGATCCGCTTGTGTTTTGGAATGAGAAACAGCAAAAAACAGGTTTGTAACTTTTGCGGCACGCCCGTTGATTGCTGTCCGGCTGTTGCCGGAGAACACAAACGCCGACGGGGAATGTTGTTTCGATGCTTGCGTGCGCTGAGCGGAATGCACGGCGTTTATGCAATGCGTCCGATCGGGAATACCGATTACGTCTACTCAATTTTCCCCCTTATTTATATTTCAACGAGGCGTAGCCTGCTCAGAGCAGGCTACGCCTTATTTTTTTAAGGCCCTTCTGCCCGCATCGTGTTTTTGGATTTTTTAAGCTCCTTTTAACCGCCTCGTATTTTTCTGGATTTTTTAAGCTCCTTTTAACCACATCGTGTTTTCTTGATTTTTTAAACTCCTTTTAACCACATCGTGTTTTCTGGATTTTTTTACCTGCTTTCTCTATTTCTTTGGCTTCTATGCCCGCTTTTCTTTCTGTGCCTGTTTTCCGCGCTTTTCTCTTTGGGGTGCCGCCTTTTTTCAGGGCGTTCTCTGACGGCCGTAAAGATCCCACCTCCGCTCCCGCAAAAATGTATTGATTGTCCCAGCCCAGGGAAATTGTAAAAATTGTGCGAAAATTTCCCCATATCTTTTTTATTCGGTTGACATCGCATTTCCTTTCTCATACAATAGTTGTACGTCAAACTGTTTACCGTAAAAATAGTTTTAGGAGAGGCGCTTATGAAAAAGCTGATCGGAGCAGAAATCAAATCCCTGCAAAACATGGTTTCGAGGCAAATCGAGAAATTCGGTACCGATTTCGGGAAAGACCGCCCTTCGGGGCCGAATCTTTTTATTCTGAAATTTTTGGATATGAATCCGGATAAAGATATATTTCAGAAAGATCTTGAAAAAGTACTGGAAACGACAAAATCTTCCTGCTCCAAAGTGATAACCAATATGGAAGCGAAAGGTTATATCCGCCGCGCCGCCATAGAGGATGCGCGCTACAACAAGATCTGCCTTACACCGCTCGGTGAAAAAATCGTACGGGAAGCCGACGTTTATATGGATGACTTTGAAAAGAACTTGCGCAAAGGGCTTACGGACGAACAGCTCGATGTGTTTTTTTACTGCATAGACGTCATGAAAAAAAATCTGTTATCCGATTGACGGCAGCGGCATTTTTCTGCCGCTGCAAAAATCCGAAAGACAAACGATTTTCCCGTTTGGCACAAACCGCTTCGCGCCGCAAAATTTTTTCTTCATTCTTTTTATAAAAATAGTTCGACGTAAAACTATTTATATACAACAATTATACGGGAGGATTTATGACTACAGTAAGATATCTGATGCGTTCGATACGCGAAAACAAACGAACTGCCATACTGAGCGTCATTTTTGTTGCACTGGAAGTCGTGTGCGAATGTATACTGCCGTTTGTAATGGCGGAGCTCATAGACAACAGCGGGATCGATTGGAGCAGCCTGCTCCTGTACGGGGGGGGGGATTTTGATCCTGCTTGCCACGGCGGCACTGCTATCGGGGATCCTATCGGGAAACTGCCGCGCACGCGCAGCGGCGGGATTTTGCGCCAATCTGCGCGAAGATATATTTATCAAGATACAGGGTTATTCTTTTTCCAACATCGATAAATTTTCCGCAGCCGGACTGGTAACCCGCATGACTACGGACGTAACAAACATACAAAATGCCTTCAACATGATCATACGCATTGCTGTACGCGTACCGCTGATGATGATTTTTTCCGCCGTCGTGGCATTTGTAATCAGTCCGTCTTTGGCGTGGATCTTTCTGATCTGTATTCCTGTTCTGGGCGGGATCTTAGTCCTTATTATCACAAAGTCTCTGCCCTATATGATGCGTGTTTTTAAAAAGTACGACAAACTCAATGAATCCGTGCATGAAAACGTGAAAGCGATCCGCGTGGTAAAAACATACGTGCGGGAAGATTTTATTTGTTATGTCGTTATCTCGGTACTTGGCGCCTATATCATAACGGGCCGCCTGCATTGGGGAACATTGACGACAGGACAGCTTTCCTCTCTGATCTCTTACGGCATAAACATTCTGTCTTCGCTGATGATGTTCTGCATGATCGTCGTTATCCTGTCCATGTCTGCCGCATCCGCAAAAAGGCTCGAAGAAGTTCTGCGCGAAGAAAGCGACCTGGTTTCCCCGCCCGACGGTATCCGTCAAATAAAAGACGGCTCCGTCGACTTTGACAACGTTTCTTTCAAGTACGTAAAAGACGCAGAAAATCCTGTCCTGCAAAACATCGAACTGCATATCCGTTCGGGAGAAACCGTCGGGATCCTGGGCGGAACAGGTTCGGGTAAAACTTCGCTCGTGAACCTCATATCCCGCCTCTACGACGTGACCGAAGGAACGGTGCGGGTAGGCGGGATCGACGTAAAGAAATACGATCTCGACGCGCTGCGGCAAAACGTATCCGCCGTACTGCAAAAAAATGTACTGTTTTCGGGTACCGTCAAAGAAAATCTGCGCTGGGGCGATCCGAACGCTTCCGACGAAGATATGCGAACAGCCTGCGTAACGGCCCAGGCTGACGAATATATACGAAACTTTCCGGACGGTTACGATACCTATCTGGAAGAAGGCGGCGTCAATCTTTCGGGCGGACAAAAACAGCGGCTTTGCATCGCCCGCGCTCTTTTGCGAAAGCCGAAGATTCTCATCCTGGACGACTCCACTTCCGCCGTGGATACCAAAACGGACGCAACGATCAGAAAAGCGCTGAAAAATTATATGCCCGAAACCACAAAGATCATCATCTCCCAACGTATTTCTTCCATTCAGGACGCAGACAAGATCATCGTACTTGAAAAAGGAAGGATAACCGGCGCAGGCACCCACTCCGAACTTCTCGCTTTTCATAAGGTTTACAGAGTCGCGAACGCGTACGATTTTATTACTAAACTTCCCGAAGGCTTCCATACAATGCTGACTTCAGACGGCGGAAACCTTTCCCAGGGTCAAAGACAGCTTTTGTCTATCGCCCGTGCCGCCGTTGCCGATACCCCTTTGCTTATCCTGGACGAAGCAACTTCTTCCATCGATACCCACACCGAAAAAATCGTACAGCAGGGTACCGACAGACTCATGCAGGGACGTACGGTTTTTGTGATCGCGCACCGACTCTCTACCGTTCAGTCAAGCAACAATATCATCGTTCTCGACCACGGCAGGATCATAGAAGAAGGAACTCACAGCGAGCTTATCCAAAAACGCGGGCAATACTATCAGCTCTATACCGGCGCGTTTGAGCTGGAATAACATCTTTTTTTCATCCGTCGCTCGTTGTGCCTTTCTTCCCTGCCTGCCATCGTTTTCGCATACCCTTACAACACGCTTGCTACCCTTCTGCCGTTCCCTTGCGTACCCTTCTGCCGTGCTTTTTTCCTTTCCGAAGTTTTTTCCTGTCAAAAAATCTTTTGCGGCGTTTAAAAGATATCCATAAAGGAACAGCCGCGCCGAAGCTAGCTCACCGAAGCTGACTCACCGAAACAGGCGCACCGAAGCTGGCTCACCGAAGCAAGCGCACCGAAACAGCCGCGCCGAAGCAGCCGCAACGAAGCTGGCTCACCGAAGCAAGCACACCGAAGCAGCCGCAACGAAGCTGGCTCACCGAAGCAAGCACACCAAAGCAGCCGCAACGAAGCAAGCGCACCGAAGTAAGCGCGCCGAAGCAGCCGCGCCGAAGCAAGCGCACCGAAAATAATGATTTGCAGCTTTTTAAAATCGTAAAACGGGACAAATAATTTGTCCCGTTTTACGATATCACCGCTGTTTCACACTGAATTTAAAGCAATTTGCCGCAAGAGCGGAACTTTGTTGCAAAAATCCACACGTAACATTTAAAAGATGCCGCAGTTTTACGAAAAGCTCTCGGCTCGATTTTTGAACGAAAAAATGCCGCGGCGCACAAACATATTTGTGCGCCGCGGCATCGTCATTTTACAAATAAAAAACCCCGCAAATTTTGCGGGGTTTTCAATTACTGCGCTTTGTAAACGCTGACCTGCTTTCTGTCTTTGCCCAATCTTTCAAACCGAACGACACCGTCCACGAGAGCGAACAGCGTATCGTCTTTGCCGATCCCGACATTGTTGCCGGCATGGAATTTCGTGCCGCGCTGACGAACCAAAATGTTGCCAGCAAGCACTTCCTGCCCGTCCGAACGCTTCACGCCAAGGCGTTTCGCTTCGCTGTCGCGGCCGTTGTGCGACGAACCGGTTCCTTTTTTATGAGCAAATAAATTGATAAGAATCATTTATTTATCCTCCTTAAAAAATGTGTGCCGCATTACTCTGCGGCGGACGCCTTTGCTTTACAGCGTGATCTTTTCGATCTTGACCGCGGTGAAGGGCTGGCGATGGCCTTGCTTTTTGCGCTCGTTCTTCTTCGCCTTGTACTTGAACACGACGATCTTCTTGAACTTATCCTGCGCTTCGACCTTTGCGCTGACTTTCGCGTTTGCTACGTCTGCGCCGACCTTGATCCCGTCGTCTGCCGAAACCAAAACCGCTTTGAACTCGACGGTTGCGCCGACTTCTGCGTTCAGCTTCTCTACGCGGACAACGTCGCCCTCGGAAACCTTATACTGCTTGTTTCCGTTTTCGATGATTGCGTACAAAATATTTTACCTCCTCTAACCAGTCTCGCCGTGTGCCAAGGCGGTGCGCGTGCGCACGCTTATAAAGCCCGCTACGAGCGGCTCGAATCATATATTAACACATCCGGCCTGTCCTGTCAAGCATTTTTGTCTTACAAGAACAATTTTTACTTTTCGTAAACGCTTCTTTTGAGTATTCCTATGTACGGCAGATTGCGGTATCTTTCCGCATAGTCCAGCCCGAATCCGACCACAAATTCGTCGGCGCAATCGAAGCCCTTGTAGTCCGCTTCGATGGGTACGACGCGGCGGCTGTACTTATCCAGAAGCGCGCAGATCTTCACGCTTTCGGGTTTTCTCGAATACAGCATGCGTTTCAGATAAGAAAGCGTGTAGCCCGAATCGATGATGTCTTCCACAATGATGACGTGCCTGCCCTCGATCTTTCTGTCCAGATCCTTGATGAGCTTGACTTCTCCCGATGATTTCGCACCCGCTCCATAGGACGAGATCGCCATAAAATCCATTTCAACGGGGATCGTCATCGCGCGCAGAAGATCCGCGTAAAACATCACGCTCCCCTTCAAAATTCCTACCATCAGCGGATTTTTGCCCGCATACTCTTTGTCCAGCCGCGCCGCCAATTCTCCGATACGCGCCGCGATCTGCTCTTTGGAAAACATGATGCTTTCTACGTCCTGATGCATTTGTTTCTTTCTCCTTTTTCGTATAATGACAATGTATAGATCTGCCCGGAATTTTCATCCAGCTTACCTTTTTCCGATATTTCCACACCGAATACGGCATATACTTCTTTCCCGCTTGCCAACACGGGAAGCTGATCCCTTTCCCGTTTCGGGATCTTCTTGTCGATCAGAAATTCTTTCAGCTTTTTTGTTCCCGAACCGAATTTCTGAAATACGTCCCCCTCTTTCCGCAACCGCAGTACGCAATTTTGCGGAAGTTTTTCGGCATCGATCACAAGATTTTTATACCGACCCTGCGTCTTTCCGTCCCCGATATTTCCGCCGCGCTGCACCTTTGCCAGCATATCCCCGAAAGCAAATTCCCCTTCCGAAAAGATATATTCCTCATCAAAACACGGCCGCTTTGCACGATAAACCGCAATTTTCCCATATTCGCGCGCCGCACAGATCCCTTGCGGAAGATCTGCCCTTGCGCCGTTTCTCCCCTGCACAAGCGCATACATATCATCCAGATTCGCCTGCGTATAATCCTTTTCCACGCCGAAATGTTTCAGCGCGCGCAGCGCACACCGATAAAACAAAGGTTTTGGTGCTCTTTCGTCGATCGTGCAGACATCCCCTTCCGTATAATATTCGTCCGTCAGGGAATACAGATACATGTCGTCTTCGCGCGCCATGCAGGAAAACCGACAGATCGCCTCTTCTGCATTTTCAAAACGCTCTTTGACCCGCCCCAAAATCTCGTGCCGCAGAAAATTACGGGTGTACGCGGTGTCCGAATTCGTTTCGTCTTCCCGCCAGGCAAGTCCCCTTTCCCGCAGATATTCCAGAATTTTTTCTTTCGATACGCCGAGAAATGGCCGTGCGATCCCCTTGTTTTCCAAAGCAGCTTCCGCGGCAAGTTCCGGTATGAAACGTTCCGCCAGCTCTTTGGCCGGGATAAAATCGCGTATTCCGCCCGCTCCCGCAAGCGCACTCCCGCGAAACAGGTTGAACAACACGCTTTCCGCATTGTCGCCCGCATGATGCGCCGTAGCGATCACGTCCGCTTTATC
>CATYEP010000029.1 GCA_958405585.1 uncultured Eubacteriales bacterium | reverse complement strand
ATCGCTGTGCTATGATTTCGGGGACAGCATCCGTTTCGGTTGCAACAGTGCGGCGGAGGATGAGCCGGATCTTTCAAAGGTACATTTCCGCCCGGATCTTTATGAAACGTATCTGAAAGGATACCTTTCGGCGGTCGGTGCATCGATCACGGATGCGGAACGGGAGAATCTGGCAATGGGAGCCATATTGATGACGTATGAATGCGGAATGCGTTTTCTGACCGATTATCTGGAAAACGACGTATATTTCCATACGACGCGAGAGGGGCAGAATCTGGATCGCACGCATACGCAGATGCGGCTTGCGGATGAGATGCTTCAGAACTATGATTTGCTTCAGAAAATGGCAAACGTGAGGTAAAAAAATGGTTGATGCGGGTAAATGGTATTATCTGAAAGAGAACGTAACGGGAGCGGATGATGACGGCTGCCGTGTTCGGATGGATGTTTGCAGCGACGGGCTGAATTTTTGTTTTGAAGTGGCGGATGCGGCGATCGTGAGCCGTTTTCGGCATGACAATGAAGATATATGGCAGGATGACGCTGTGGAGGTATTCTTATCGCCCGACGGCGATCGCAAGAAGTATCTGGAGTTGGAAGTATCTCCGTACGGGGTGCGTTTTTTCGGCGAGGTGTGCAACGAGGACGGAAAAACGCCGAAATTAAAAAAGGTCGATCCGATGTTTTCGGCGAGTGCGGCGGAAACGGAAGGCGGGTATCGGGTAACGATCCGTATCCCGTATTCGTCGATGAAAGGTTATGACGCAAAAAAATGTGTTCTGAACGCGTTCCGTCTGGACAAAAAGGCGGACGGAAGACAGTTGCTGTATGCGTTGAATCCGACTTTATGTGAAAGTTTTCATCGGCCGGCATATTTTGTGTGAGGAAAGATAGCGGAGAGAAGTTTGCTTGCTTTTAAGGAAGGTTTATGATAAAATAAAGGAAAGGACGGATACCGAAAGATCCGCGAAGTACAGGGGAGAATCGGAGTATGGAATTGAATAAAAATGCAATAGTTTTTGTACCGGACGGAAAGTCGGAAAAAGAAGCGTTTTCGCGCATTACGCATCTTGCTGTTTCGGCGCACCAGGACGACATCGAGTTTATGGCTTACGCACCGATTGCCGAGTGTTTCGGCAGGGAGGACAAGTGGTTCGGGGCGGTCGTCACGACAGACGGGGCAGGCAGTCCGCGGAACGGCTTATATGCCGACTTTACGGACGAGGATATGAAAAAGATCCGCATCGGTGAGCAGAAAAAGGCGGCGTATGTCGGCGAATACGGTGTGCAGGTATTGTTGGGGCATCCTTCCCGTCAGGTCAAAGATCCGAAAGATACGGAAATCATAGAAGAATTTGTGCAGCTTTTCCGTGCGGCGCGCCCGCAGTATGTGTACATGCACAACCTTGCGGATAAGCATGAAACGCATGTCGGCACGGCTTTGAAAGTGATAACGGCGCTGCGGAAACTGAAGGAGAATGAACTTCCGGAAAAGGTTTACGGATGCGAAGTTTGGCGGGATCTGGACTGGGTTCTGGACGAGGAAAAGGTATACATGGATTGCGGTCCGCATCCGAATATAGCGCGGGCACTTTCCGGAGTGTTTGACAGCCAGATTGTCGGCGGAAAGAGGTATGAGCTTGCGGCGGAAGGGCGTCGCGTGGCGAATGCGACGTTTTCGGCGAGTCATGCCTGCGATACATATACGGGGCTTAATTATGCCATGGATATGACGCCGCTGATCAAAGACAAGACGCTGGATGTGGCGGAATATGTGACGGGATACATTCGTCGGTTTGAAAACGAAGTACGGTCGACGATAAAAAGGTTTACGGAGGAATAAGGGAATGAATTATACGGAAACTTTGATGTGGAGCGAATTGAACGAGGCGCCTGCGGTTTTGAAAGAGCTGCAGAAAAAAAGTTCGGCGGTGCTTCAAGAGATCGTAACGGCAGTGAAGAAGTCGCACATCACGAATGTCTATACGGCGGCGCGCGGCACGTCCGATCATGCTATGATCTTTTTCAAATATCTTGCGGAGAGTCTTTTGGGATTGCCGGTGGCGTCGGGTGCGCCTGCCGTTGAAACGATGTACGGCGGTAAGCTGGATCTGCGCCATTCCCTGGTGATCGGCTGTTCACAGAGCGGAAAAGCCGCGGACGTAATGGAGATCGTAAAGAGCGCAAACGAGTGCGGCGCGGTGACGGTCGCGATCACAAACGATGAAAAGAGTCCGCTTGCGGGGCTTGCAAAATATCATCTTTGCTGTTTTGCGGGGGAAGAAAAGAGCGTGGCGGCTACCAAGACGTTCAGCGCGCAGCTTTATCTTTGCTTGTTGCTGGTATATGCTCTGAAGGGCGAAGAGGACATTCCTGCTATCGGTGCAATGCTGGAAAAGGATCGTGCGGCGATCGATGCGGCGACGGACGCCATGGCGAAAGATTTCATAGACGTGCAGGAATGCTTTATCCTTGGCAGAGGAATTTCTGCGGCGCTTGCGTTTGAATGCGGACTGAAGTTGCAGGAAACATGTTATATCCGTGCGCGTGCTTACCATAGTTCGGATTTTTATCATGGTCCCATGGCGATGATCGGAAGCGGCACGAAAGTGATTTTGTTTGCTTCGGCACATACTTTGGCGGGAGCGTCCGAGGAAGTGCATCGGGAGGATTATGTCAAGAGTGCGGAAAAGATGTGTGAACTCGGCGCTGATCTGTATGTGATCACAGATGACGCACAGAGCTTCAAGAATATGAAAGCGCACGTTGTGCAAATCCCCGGCGGTGCGCAGGAGAGCGAAACGGTGTTTTCCTTTGCGATGGCGGCGCAGATGCTTGCCTGCAAAGTCAGCTGCGGAAAGGGTCTCACGCCCGATCATCCGAGAGCGCTCAAAAAAGTAACGGTAACAAAATAATCCGAAAGCTTGACTCGTAACCAATACGGCGCATTGCAAAAAGCAGTGCGCCGTTTTTTTGTATAGGCGTGCCGTCTGTTTTACAGGCAGCACGCCTATAATGGAAGAGTCCGTCTGCGCAAACGGCTTTGCGCAGACGGGCTCTTTGAAAAGCGAAATAACAGCGCCGAACAGATGTTAGGCGGACGGGAGAAGGGGGGCGGCAACTTTGCGCATAATTTTTACGGGGTGCGGCAAAATAACGGTATGCAGTGCGGACAAACGATTTTTTTTAAAAACAAACCGAAAATTATTGCGGCGTCGACGGTGGCTGGGCCGAAAGAATGCGCCGGAATTGTGGGGAGATATGTCGATTATCCTTTGTCGGACGACATGTTTGCGGAAAGCACCTTTGAAAGAGCGGAGAGAAAGATGCTGCTGTATGCTCTGCGCAGCAGTATGGAAAAAGCGGGGTTAAAAGAGGGAGCGGATGTGATTCTTTCGGGGGATTTACTGAATCAGATCATATCGGCTTCTTTTGCCGCGCGGGAAACGGGGCTTCCGTATTTAGGAATTTACGGGGCGTGTTCAACGATGAGCGAAGGTTTGCTGCTTGCCTCTGTTCTGGTAGACGGCGGGTATGCAAAAACGGCTGCAGCGGCAACGGGCAGCCATTTTGCTTCGGCGGAAAGGCAATACAGGTATCCTTTGGAACTTGGAACGACACGGCCGCCGCAGTCTCAGTGGACGGTAACGGGTGCGGGCAGTGCGATCGTGGCGAGAGAAGGGAAAGGTCCTTGTATTACCTGTGCCACGGTCGGGAAAGTGGTGGATTTCGGAGTTTCCGACGTGAATAATATGGGAGCGGCGATGGCTCCTGCCGCATGTGACGTCATTCTGGCGCACCTGAAAGATACAAAGCGAGATCCCGGTTATTACGACCTGATCCTGACGGGAGATCTCGGAGTGTTGGGGAGTCGGATCGTACGGGATCTTGTCTGGGAAAAAGGCGTGGATATTTTTGAGAATCATAACGACTGCGGTGCAATGATCTATAAACATGCGGAAGACGAATTTCAGGGCGGAAGCGGGGCAGGATGCTGCGCGGTGGTTTTTAATTCATTTATTCTGCATCAGATGCAACAGAAAAAACTGAATAAGGTGCTGTTCGTCGCGACGGGAGCGTTGCTTTCCACGGTTTCATCCGGTCAGGGCGAGACGATACCTTGTGTCGCGCATGCCGTATCGGTGGAAAATATCGGGGACGACTGAAAATCTTTTGAAACACAAAATGAGCGGGGAGGATCGGAATGGAGAAATATTGGGATATATTGTGGATGTTTGCCAAAGCCTTTGCGGTGGGAGGACTCATATGTACAGTTGCGCAGGTGGTCATCAATCTGACAAAACTGACGTCGGGAAGGATTCTTGTCTTTTTTATGCTGTCGGGGGTCGTCCTGGAAGCGTTGGGATTGTACGGATACCTGGTTGATTTTGCCGGGGCGGGTGCAACGGTGCCGATCAGCGGATTCGGCTATTTGCTGGCAAGAGGTGCAATGCTCGGTGCGCAGCGCGGTTTGTTCGGTGCGTTGACAGGCGCTTTGAACGCCGCAAGCGCCGGCGTTACGGCGGCAATCTTGTTCGCTTTCCTGTTTGCGCTGATATTCCGCCCGAAATCGAAAAAAAATTGATTATTGGGGTCAGAAAACAATTCTGTTTCCGAATTGAAAAATTCTTCAGCTTTGTAAAAAACTTTGTAAGCAAAAACGCCGCGGCGTGCAAAGAAATTGCGCGCCGCGGCGTTTGCCGTCAACGACAGAGAGTTTTATGTTTTCAGGAAAAGCGCCCCCGTGAAAAGGTGTGTAAACGATCGGCTCGGTTTTTTGCACATGAAATTTTATAAAAAAGTGTACAAATTTGCGGGAAGGTGTTATAATGAATAAGAGCAGGAAAAGCCGCTCGTTCGGGCGAAGAAAAAACCTGCAAAACGGAGGCAGTGTATGAAAATAGCAGTTCCTTATGAAGACGGGAAAGTCTATCAGCATTTTGGACATTCTGAAAAATTTAAGATTTATACTGTGGAAAACGGCAATGTTTCGGGAGAGGTCGTCGATACGGACGGAACGGGACACGGAGCACTGGCGGGCTTTTTAAAAGCTCGGGGCGTGGATGTACTGATTTGCGGCGGGATCGGCGGCGGCGCGATCGCAGCGCTGGGTTCGGCGGGGATCCGCGTGTTCGGAGGTGTGGATGGTGAGACGGATGCTGTTGTGGAGGCTTTTCTGAAAGGGGATCTTTCGTATGATCCGAATGTAAAATGTTCGCATCACGAGCACGAACACGGTGAAGGGCATACTTGCGGTGAACATGGATGTCATTCGGACGATCATTCCTGCGGCGGATGTCGCCATTGATTGGACGATCGGGGTGTTTGCGGAGATACGGGAAAAGAAGATAGCGCGGGGGATGGCGGAAAAGGAATGCAGAAAGCGGAGAACTTTTCTTTTTATAAAGATCTGAAGGAAGAAGATCGGCGTCTGGTGCAGGAAAATCTGCGGGAATATACATTTTATCGCGGCGCGCAGGTCTATAACGGGGACTGTACGGGGCTTTTGTATGTGGAAAGCGGCAGACTCCGTGTCTATACTCTTTCGGAGACAGGGCGTGAGATCACCCTGTACAGAATTTCGGAGGGCGGTATCTGTCTTTTCAGTGCGTCCTGTGCGCTTCGAGGGATTGATTTTCATGTTTTTGCCGTTGCGGAAACGGATGTGCGGCTGATTCTGATCCCTGCAGAAATTTATAAAAAACTGGCGGAAAAATCGGTTGCGGTGAACGGGTTTACGAACGCATTGATGGCACAGCGCTTTTCTGAAGTGATGTGGGTTCTCGATGAAGTTTTGAACAAAAAGTTTGATGCACGTCTGGCCGCACTGTTGCTGGAAGAAGAATCGTATGCAGGCACTGCGGATCTGAAAATTACGCACGAGCAATTGGCGGCGCACCTGGGAACGGTGCGGGAAGCCGTGTCAAGGATGCTCAAGTATTTTGAATCGGAGGGCTTAGTGGAACTTTCCCGCGGTACGATCCGTATTGCCGACGCAGAAGAATTGCGTAAAGTTTCGGAAAAACAATAAATTCGGAGAAAGCGAGGGCGTTGTCAGTTTAATGCTGGCTGCCTCGTGGGATTTTGGTGTTAAAAACAGGTTCGGGCTTTCCGGACTTGTTTTTACTGTGGGCTGCTCTTTGTTGTCGGAGAGAGCGGCAAACGGATGGGACTGAAAGGTTGATAAGAAAAGCGGGCGCCTGAAAAAATTACTGAAATTTTTTAAAAAATTTTTTGTATATGTAACAATGTTACGGAAAAAATCCGCAATTCGGGGTATACTGTGAGCATAAACAGAAACAAATTCCCGAAGGAGGAAAAAACAATGGCAGTCGAAAAGATCACGGACAGCAATTTTGAAGAAAAGGTAATGAATTTTAAAGGCACGGTACTTTTGGATTTTTGGGCGACCTGGTGCGGGCCTTGCAGGATGATGAGCCCTGTTGTGGAAGAGATCGCGGCGGATCATCCCGAAATACTGGTCGGAAAAGTGAATGTGGATGAAGAAGAGGCTTTGTCCGCTCAGTTCAAAATATTCTCCATTCCGACATTTATTGTATTAAAAGACGGAAAGGTACAGGCACAGACGGCGGGAGCGCGGCCGAAAGCGGCGCTGGAAGCGCTTTTATAAGAAGCAAGGTTAGCCTGCGTGAACGTGCGAAACAGTTGGTTTCGGTTCGGAAAAATACTGAATTTGGAAGGGAATGAAAATGAAAGTTGTGATCATAGGCGGAGTTGCGGGCGGCGCGACGGCGGCAGCGCGGCTTCGCCGCCTGGATGAAAAGGCGGAGATCGTCGTATTGGAGCGCGGCGGGTATGTATCGTATGCGAATTGCGGTCTGCCGTATTATATCGGCGGGGTAATAACCGAACGCAGAAAACTTACGTTGCAGACTCCGGAGAGTTTCAAACGCCGCTTTAACGTGGACGTGCGCGTCCGCAGCGAAGCGGTGCAGATCCTGCGCGAAAAAAAGCAGGTACTCGTGCGGGAAGCGGACGGCAGGGAGTATGTGGAGAGTTATGACAAACTCATTTATGCGCCGGGAGCGAAAGCGATCCGTCCTCCGTTTGTCGGGGACGATGAGCGGATTTTTACACTGCGTTCGGTAGAAGATACGTACAGGATCGATGATTATATCAAGAGAAATTCTCCGAAAACGGCGATCGTGGCGGGCGGCGGATTTATCGGGCTGGAAACGGCGGAGAATCTGACCGAACGCGGGATCAAAGTCACGCTTTTGCAGATGGAAGAGCAGGTCATGCCGCCTTTTGATTACGACATGGCGTGCATTCTGCATTCGCATATGCGGCAGAAGGGGATCGATCTTCGGTTGCTCAACAAAGTTGCGGAGCTTTGCCCCGAACCGGACGGAATCACGGCGGAAATGGAAAATAAACCTTCCGTAAAAGCGGATATGGTGATAGTTGCTCTGGGAGTGGTGCCGGAAACGCATTTGGCGGCGCAGGCAGGGCTGGAGCTTGGTCCCAAGGGCTCGGTGATGGTGGATGAGCATATGCGCACTTCGGACCCGGATATCTATGCGGCGGGCGACGCGGTGTGTGTGAAAAATTTTGTAACGGAAGCGGATACGCTCGTGCCGTTGGCAGGGCCTGCAAACAAACAGGGGCGTATCGCCGCAGACAATATTTGCGGAATACCTTCCCGTTATACGGGTGCGCAGGGTTCTTCTGTTTTGAAAATGTTTGAGCTTACGGCGGCGGCGACGGGACTCAATGAACGTGCCGCAGGTGCGGCGAAGATCCCGTTTGACAGCGTGTTGCTGTTCACGCCGGATCATGCGACGTATTATCCGGGCGCCAGAAACATGACCTTGAAAGTTTTGTATGATACCCGTGACGGCAAAATTATCGGAGCGCAGGCGATTGGATATTCGGGCGTCGATAAGAGGATCGATGTACTGGCGGTCGCGATACGGGCGCATATGACGGCCGAACAGCTGACAGAGTTGGATCTGGCATACGCGCCGCCCTATTCGGCGGCCAAGGATCCCGTGAATATGGCGGGGTATGTGATCGGCAACTGCATGAGCGGCAGGGTGAAACAGCATACTTGGCAGGAGATGCCGACACTTCTGAAAAGAAAAGACGTCGTTTTGTTGGATGTACAGACCAAAGAAGAGTATGCCGACGCACATTTTGAAGGTTCGGTAAATATCCCGGTGGACGAATTGCGTCAAAGACTGGGAGAACTGGATAAGACCAAACCGATCTATGTCAACTGTTACAGCGGACTGCGCAGTTACATTGCCTGCCGCATATTGACGGCACACGGGTTTACCTGTTCCAATTTATCAGGCGGCATGCGCTTTTACCGCGTAGTGGAAGAAGGCGGCGTTTATGACGGGCTGCCGCGCCATTTGTGCGGTTTGCCCTGTGATTAAAGAAAACATTTGAACGACAATTTTGGGAGGAGCGCAAAAATCTTTGCCCGACCATAAACAGGAAGAATTTTTGTTTATGAAGAGGCGGGTTTTTCACATCTTGAATTGTTCCGTACTGACTAAAACAAATGTTGACATATAAACCGAAGCCGTCGGAAGGTATTTGTTCCGGCGGCTTCGGTTTATAAAAATAGCGCGGTGGTGCGGAAAACGCAAGGGAAAGGCGTATAAGGCCACGGCGAAAGATTTCGTTTTAAGATCTGCAAGGATTCAGAAACAAAGGTGCGCGTAGAGAAGAGCCTGAAAGGCAAGTGCGGGGAAAACGTAGATAGGGAGGTTGACAAAGAAGCGGGCGTATGTTATACTGCATAAAATCGGGATCTGGGGTCGGAAAGTATTGTTTTTTTACGAATTTTTTGCTGAATGCCGGGAAAGAGTTGAAAAATGCGTGCGGATATGCTATACTGTAACTATAATAGTATAGAACGGACGGCAGAGAAGATGAGAAGCCGGCAAATCACAGGGTAAACGGTAGTTTGCCTTGGTTTTGCCGGCTTATTTTATTGCCGTCGTAGGAGGTCTGAATGTTTGACGCAATCATCATTGGCGGCGGCGTGATCGGTGCGATGTGCGCAAGGGAGCTGACCAGGTATTGCCTGAAAGTGGCTGTAGCGGAAGCGGCGGACGATGTCTGTGCAGGTGCGAGCCGGGCTAACAGCGGAATTGTGCATGCGGGTTTCGATGCACCGTACGGATCCTTGAAGGCAAAATTCAATGTGGAAGGAAACCGCAAAATGCCAAAGGTTTGCGAAGAACTCGGTGTGCGGTATCGGAACAACGGATCACTGGTTGTGGCGCACGGGAAAAAAGAGGAGCAAAATCTTCGGGAACTTTTGGATCGCGGACTGAAAAACGGGGTAACGGGTCTTGAAATTCTGGACAAAACTGCATTGAAAAAAATGGAGCCGAACCTTGCGGACGACGTGACTTCTGCTTTGTATGCTCCGACGGGCGGAATCGTTTGTCCCTTTCAGCTGACCATTGCCGCGATCGGCAATGCGATGGATAACGGAGCGGAACTGTTTACGTCGTTTGTTGTGCGGTCTGCAAAGAAAACGCACGCAGGATGGAAAATTTCCGCGAAAGACGGCAGGGAACTGGAGGCAAAAATAATCGTAAATTGTGCAGGCTACGGTACGGCGGAGATTGCCCGCCTGTTCGGGGACGATTCGTTTGAGATAGGCGCGCGCAAGGGAGAATACATATTGCTGGATAAGTCCTGTGCCGCATTTGTGCACCATACGGTTTTCGGACTTCCCACGGCGGCAGGGAAAGGTGTTTTGGTTTCTCCCACGGCCGACGGAAATATTCTGGTCGGGCCCACATCCGTGGAAGAGGATACATACGACACTTCCACGCGGAGGGAAGGGTTTTTACAGATCCGTGAGAAAGCGGAAACGATGCTGAAAAATATTCCTTTTCGGGAGGTGATCACATCGTTTGCGGGAGTGCGCGCATACAGCAGCCGCCATGATTTCATCATAGGTGAAAGCGAGGTTGCGGAGGGTGTTTTTCATGCGGCGGGCATAGAATCGCCCGGACTGACCGCTTCGCCTGCGATCGGAAGTTTTTTGGCAGAAAAAATAGCGGAACGGTTGAACGCAAAATTAAATCCGCATTTTGATCCGAAGAGAAAAAGTGCCGAATGGTTTAAGGAGCTGGACAGAGAAGCGCAGAATCGTGTCATTCAAAAAGACCCTGCGTTCGGGCGGATCATCTGCAGGTGTGAGGAAGTGACGCTCGGTGAAATATTGCAGGCTCTTCGTCAGAATCCGAAAGCGCATACCATCGACGGCGTAAAATTGCGGACGAGGGCAGGCATGGGCAGATGCCAGGGCGGATTTTGTCAGCCGTCCGTGTTCAATCTGATCATGAAAGAATACGGGTACCGCGCGGAAGAAGTGACGAAAAACGGCGGGAAATCATTTGTGATCACGGGAGGTGAAATCTGATGGAACGCGATCTTGTGATCATCGGAGGAGGCCCTGCAGGGCTTGCGGCGGCCGTCGCTGCGTACGATGCGGGCGTGCATGATATAGTTGTCATTGAAAGGGAGTCGAGACCGGGCGGCGTTCTGAAACAGTGCATCCATAACGGATTTGGACTGACCCGTTTTAAAGAAAGTATGACCGGCCCCGAATATGCGGCAAGGTTTGTCAAGGAAACGACGGCGCGTGGGATTGAAATCATGACGAATACCTTTGTTGTCGATCTATCTGCCGACAAAACGGTCACTTGCCGAAACGAGAGCGGCGTATTTACTGTACGGGCGAAGGCGGTGATTCTTGCCATGGGGTGCAGGGAGCGCAGCAAAGGCGCGCTGAACATTGCGGGAACGCGTCCCGCAGGATTATTCAGTGCGGGGACGGCTCAGAAATATGTAAACATTTACGGGCTTTTGCCGGGAAAGAGAGTGGTTATTCTCGGATCGGGGGATATCGGACTGATCATGGCGCGGCGCATGACGTTGGAAGGGGCGAAGGTAGAGTGCGTATGTGAGATCATGCCGCATTCGAGCGGACTGCGCAGAAACATAGCGCAGTGCCTGGATGATTTTAATATTCCGCTCTATTTGGAACATACTGTCACGGAGATTCACGGGAAAGAGCGCGTAGAGGGTGTCACGATCATGCAGGTGGACGGGCGGCAAAATCCCATCGAAGGGACGCAGCGGTATGTGCCTTGCGATACGGTACTCTTTTCCGTAGGGCTGATTCCCGAAAACGAACTGACAAAGAAAGCGGGGATTATGTTGGATCCTCGAACGAAGGGTGCGGTCGTAGACGGTTCCCGCGAAACGCAGACGGAGGGTATTTTTGCCTGCGGGAACGTTCTGCACGTGCATGATCTTGTGGATTTTGTTTCGGAAGAAGCGGAGATCGCGGGGATCGGGGCAGCCGAATATATACGGAACGGACAAATGAAAAAGAAATATATTCCGTCGGTTGCGGGAGAGAACGTATCCTATGTTTTGCCGCAGCAGGTCGATGCGGCGGCGGAGAAGGAACAGAAAATTTATTATCGGGTGCGTTCAGCTTTCCGCAATGCTGTCGTACAGGTACAGGCGGGTGAGTATGTCAAGCGCCTGAAAAAGTTAGCGGTTGCCCCCGGTGAGATGGAGAACGTTCTGTTGCCTGCGGGGGTTCTCGGCAGCGCAAAAGAAGTGCGGATCGACGTTTTTAAAGCGGAGGAATGATCATGGAAGAAAGAAAACTGGTTTGTATCGAATGTCCGCGCGGGTGTGATCTCGTCGTGCAGTCGGACGGAAAACGGATAGACGTAAGCGGGAATTTTTGTCCGCGAGGGAAAAAATATGCGGAAGCGGAAGTGGTTTGTCCGCGCCGTGTGTTGACGAGTACTGTCCGCGCGAAGTTCGGAATGATCCCTGTCCGTACGGATAAAGAAGTGAAAAAAAGTGAAATGATGAAATGGATGGCGAAGATCCGCGCGCTCCGCATAGACCGCGATGTGGAGCAAGGTGAGATCCTCCTGGCGGATCTGGACGGTGAAGGTGCGAATCTGATCGCCTCTGCGGCGTATCGGAATAAGGAGGCGTACAATGCTGCGTTTTGATAATCCGGTCATTGCGGCGGTACGCAATCGCGCTCAGTTGGAACAGGCAATGCGATCGGAGGCGGAGACGGTTTTTGTGCTGAAAAGCAATCTTTTGGAGATCGGTGCCATCGCAGAGAATAAACAGGGAAAGCGCGTTTTTATTCATGCGGATATGTGCGAGGGGATCGGAAAAGACAAATACGGCTTTGAATATCTGAAACGCAAGGGCATAGACGGGATCATCAGTACAAAGGTAAGCTGTATTCTTGCTGCAAAACAGGTCGGATTGAGTACGGTGCATCGGTTTTTTCTGATCGATTCCGCTTCGGTGCAGACCGCATTGGAAAGTGCGGCGGCATCCCGCCCGGATTGTGCCGAAGTGATGCCCGGAGTTGTCGCCAAGGAGATCGCGCGTTTCCGAAAGGACCTTGACGGCGTAGCTTTGATCGCGGGTGGTTTGATCGAAAGCAAACAGGATGTCATCGCGGCACTGAAAGCGGGTGCCGATGCAGTGTCCACAGGAAAACAAGAGCTTTGGTACGAATAAAATTATATAAAAATTTTGAAAAGTAAGAACGTATTATTAAGACGGAAAAGGAGTGGCGCCTGCGGGAGAAACCGCAAGCGCCGCTCGTTTTTAAAAATACAAAATTTGCTCCGAAGATCCTTTTACTGAAAAATTCATTGCAAGGCTTTTTCGATGAAAACTTTAAACTGTGCAGACAGCCGCCCGCAAATTATTATTTGCGGGCGGCTGTCTGCCTGTAAAACAAATAAAAACTTTCTAAACAGGTAAAAAGAATGCGGCGTTTTGAAATGGAAAGAGCTCAGGAATATAATTGCAAAAGTTTTTGTGCGCGCGATTTGAGGTCTGCGGCGAGTTGAGGCGGTTCCAATACCTGAATACTGTCTCCGAAGCTGAGTAATTTTGACAGGAGCACATCTCCGCCGGGAAGAGTGGCGGTCGCAAAAAAGTTTCCGTTTTCTTCGCGGATGTTGTCCATGCCCAGCCATTCTTCCAGATCGGGCAGGGCCTTTTCGCTGACGGAAAGGCGAATATGAACGAGTTCCGTATTGGCAAAATTAAATTTTAAAGGCAGATTGTTTTTATCGAAATTTCTTTTCGTGAATGTTTCACCCGTATTCCGGGCGCTGCGGATCCTCCCTACGCGGAAAAGCCTGAAATCGTTGCGCGTTCTGCACCACGCGTATATATACCAGATATTTTGTTTATAAACAAGCAGGTGCGGTTCGATCGTACGGCGGGTTTGCTGGCCGCTTCTGTCGGTATACAGGACATCCAGGCATAGACAGTTTTCGATGGCGTTTTCAAAGACCTGCAGTTTATCCGAAAAATCATAGACGTCACCCCATGTTCCGCTGTCGACAAGGATATTCCCCGAAACGCTCAGATCGCGGCTTCCTGTTTTTTGTTGCATGCCGAGTTTTTCCAGCGCCGATTTTACGGAATCTGTCGGCAGTTGTTCGTATAATGCGCTCAGAGCGTTGACGGCTGCCGCCAGTTCGTCTTTGGAAAAGAAATTTTCAGGAAGCCTGTATGTATCGGGCAGACATATTCCGCCGTTCCGTCCGCGTATAATATCCAGAGGAACGCCGGAAACGATCAGTTCTTCCACATATCTGTAAATGCTCCGTTCCGATACCCCGTTTTCCTTTGCCAGTACTGCCGCGCTCACTTTCCTAACTTTCAGCAGTCGGAACAGTATTTTGACCATCACTTGAAATTTCATCGCAAATACCTTGAATATTTTTTAATTATTTTAATATATATGACAATATCTGTCAAGTATTATGCGTTATAATACATTTGAAAATAACGAATCGGAGGAGAAAAAATTGCGGATCTTTTCTATATTTTCAAAAAAGAAGGTGCAGACGGTGCCCCTGATGGGTCAGGCAAAGGAATATAGGGTAGTCCGTTGTGACGTTCCTGCTGGGAAACCCGTGTTTTCGCCCGTATGGTCAGGTTATAATATTGAGAAAAAGGATAGCGAGAAAGAAAAGTGTTGGGAGAAGCTGATGCGGATCGTACGGATTGCGGAGACCCGTGAGTGCGGGGACAAGCCGTTTTATACTGCATTTTTTTCGGAAAAGGCGCGTACGGAGTGCAATTTCTGCGCGAAAAATGAAAATAGCCTGAGCGGCTCGGTACAGAAGAGGGAGGTATCAGGCGAAGCGGGAAACGCTTTTCAGGCAGATGAATGCGGGAATGAGATGCAAAAGGATAAAAACTGGTTTTCGGATGAATTGTTTTGCGGGCTTTCCTCTCTGCGGGGATTGAATGTGAACGAGCGCGGGTACAGACGTTTCTGATATTCTAAGCAACAATTATAAATAGTATAAGATTTATTAATAGATCGGGTACGGCAAATTGTTTGCAATATTTTTTTGTTGATGGTACAATGAATATCGGAATAAAAACAAAGGAGTTTTTAATTATGTCTTATGTAGAGAGCGTTCTGGCGCGGATCAAGGAGCAGAATCCGAATGAACCTGAATTCCATCAGGCTGCCACGGAAGTATTGCGCAGCCTGGAGGCGGCAATCGAAGCCAACCCTCAATACGAAAAGGCGGGACTTTTGGAAAGATTGGTGGAACCGGAAAGGGTCGTCATGTTCCGTGTGCCTTGGGTAGACGATAAGGGGAATGTACAGGTAAACAAGGGGTATCGCGTGCAGTTCAACAGCGCGATCGGGCCTTACAAGGGCGGTTTGCGTTTTCATCCGTCCGTGAATCTTTCGATTATCAAATTCCTTGGGTTTGAGCAGATATTCAAGAACAGTCTGACGGGACTTCCGATCGGCGGCGGCAAAGGCGGTTCCAACTTCGATCCGAAAGGCAAGAGCGACAATGAGATCATGCGTTTCTGCCAGAGCTTCATGACGGAATTGTATCGTCATGTCGGGGCGGATACGGACGTTCCTGCCGGAGATATCGGCGTAGGCGGCCGTGAGATCGGGTATTTATTCGGACAGTACAAGCGTATCCGCAATGAGCACGTCGGGGTTCTGACGGGGCGCGGACTTTCTTACGGTGGTTCCCTGGCTCGCAAAGAGGCGACCGGATACGGGCTTGTATATATTACCGAAGAAGCTCTCAACAGCAAGGGCGATTCGATCAAAGGGAAAACGGTTGTGATCAGCGGATCGGGCAACGTTGCAATTTACGCGTGCGAAAAGGCACAGCAGCTGGGTGCAAAAGTTGTTACGATGAGCGATTCCAACGGTTACGTATATGACAAAAACGGTATTCAGCTGGACGTTGTGCAGCAGATCAAGGAAGTGGAGCGCGGACGTATCAAGGAATACGCACAGCGCGTGAAAGGTGCGGAATACCATGAAGGATGCAAGGGCGTCTGGACGGTGAAGTGCGACGTAGCTCTTCCTTGTGCAACGCAGAACGAGCTGGACGAAGAATCGGCGAAGATCCTCGTGAAAAACGGCGTGAAGCTGGTCGGTGAAGGCGCGAATATGCCTACGACGCTTGCAGGCACGGAAGTGTTCCAGAAGAGCGGCGTGGTATTCCTGCCCGGCAAAGCGGCAAATGCGGGCGGCGTTGCAACGTCGGCTCTGGAAATGGCGCAGTCAAGCGGACGTCTGTTCTGGTCTTTTGAAGAAGTGGACGCAAAATTGAAAGGGATCATGGTCAACATCTTCAAAAACATCGACGCGGCAGCGAAGAAATACGGCTTTGAAGGCAACTATGTTGTGGGTGCAAACATTGCCGGCTTTGAAAAAGTAGCTGAAGCGATGATGGCGCAGGGCGTGGTGTAATAAATCGATTATAACCGGAAGAGGTAAATTTTTCGGATTATAACAAGCGGCGGCAGAGACGAAACAGTCTTGCCGCCGTTTTAATTTATCAGGCAAAAACTACCGATAATGTCGGTGAAAGAGGGATAAAGACAAAGGCTGTAACAGTAATAAGAAGGTATACAAAAAGCCTCTTTCCCAGACTTTTGCAAATCCTGTTTGATTTTATGGGACATTTTATCGTGATGTCGGCATTCTGCAACGCTGGATTACGGCATGGGCGTCAGCTTGTATGTTTCGGGCGATATTTTGTAAAATTGCTCTTATAAGAGATATAGAGGCTTTCTGAGATCGTCAAGGGTGCATGGGTAAAAGGCGGGGACGAAGGACAGGTTTTGACTGAAAAAGGGAAAGAATGCGGGCAAAGATGTACAACGGATTGACTTATGCGGGAAGGAGTATTATAATACCCGAAAGGAGTGAATGCGAATGATAGAGAAAAGGCGGGGCGGCATGACGGCGGAAGAATTTCTGGAATTATTTGAAAGTTCGGCAAAGGAGCTG
>CATYEP010000028.1 GCA_958405585.1 uncultured Eubacteriales bacterium | reverse complement strand
TTTCGCTTCGCTTTCGCTTCGCCTTCGCTTCGCTTTCGCTTCGCCTTCGCTTCGCCTTCGTTTCGCCTTCGTTTCGCTTTCGCTCCGCCTTCGCACCGCCTTCGCTCCGCCTTCACTTTGCTCATCATTTTTTAAGGAAAAAATTTTTTTAAAAATTTAATGTACCACGGTTAATTTTCTTGACTTTAAAAGTTAAATATAGTAAACTTTAAAGCGTTAACGAAAGTTAACCAATAAATGGCAGAAGGAGAACAGAAAAATGCCGTTGACAATGGCTCCCGTAGGGGAGGAAGTAACGGTGAAGAAGGTGCTGGCGGATGAGCGGAGCAAAAGGCACTTTGCGAGCCTCGGTATTGCGGAAGGTACAAAACTGACCGTATTTTCAAGTGTGCAGGGAAGCGTGATCGTAAAGGTATGCGGTGCGCGGCTGGCGCTGGACAAAAACATGGCGGTCAAAATTTTGGTATAACGTAACACAAGAAAACAAACGCAGAAACGTTGAAATACAGTAAAGTTGAAACGCAGAAATTTAGGAATGTAAAATCAAGCCGCGCGCAGTTTTGCAAGAGAAACGCAAAAAAACGAAAAAAAAGCGCGGTAAAAGACGGGAAGCGAAGAAAAAAAACGGAAAAAATAATAAATGGCGCGAAAGTGCCGGGAGGAAGGAATGGAAAAGAAGCTGAGTGAATTCAAAGCGGGAGAGAGCGGAGAGGTCAAGAAGATCGAGGGTGAAGGGCAGATCCGAAGGCGGATTTTTGACATGGGGGTTACGCCGGGTGCGCAGATCAGGCTGAGGAAGGTAGCGCCTTTGGGGGATCCTGTGGAAGTGACGGTGCGCGGGTACGAACTGACGTTGCGGAAAAGCGAAGCGGCATGTGTGGTGATGGAAGTAAGCGGCAAACAGCCGACAGATAAATAAAAAAGGAGAGAAAAATGCTGAAATTTGCATTAGCGGGCAATCCGAACTGTGGGAAGACGACGCTGTTCAATGTACTGACGGGGAGCACGGCGCATGTAGGGAACTGGCCGGGCGTCACGGTAGACAAGAAAGAAGGAACATACAAAAAGCTGAACGTACCTGTTTCGGTCGTGGACTTACCGGGAATTTATTCTTTATCGCCGTATACGCCGGAGGAAGTTGTATCGCGGAATTTTATTTTGGATGAGAAGCCGGACTGCGTGATCAACGTGATCGACGCTACGAATCTGGAACGGAATCTGTATCTGACGACGCAGCTGATGGAGATCGACGTGCCGGTGGTGGTAGCGCTGAACATGATGGACGCGGTAGAAAAGCGCGGGGAGAAGATTGACGCGGCGAAGCTGGAAGAAAAGCTGGGGATGCCGGTCGTGGAGATTTCCGCATTGAAGGGGCAGGGGATCCGTGCGCTGATGGATCGGGCGTACAGGGCGGCGAAGCAGAAGCGAGCGGGCAAGACGGTATTGACGGAGACACCGCTGGGGCATGTAATTGACGATGTACGGATCGCATTGGACGGAAAGGGAGCGGAAAATGCGTTGTTTCATGCGGTGAAGCTGGCGGAAGGAGACGAACTGGAAGTGAAGATGCACCCCGACGAAATGAAGATGGTGACGGGGTTCAAGAAGCAAGCGGGGAAAGAGCTGTTCGGGGGCGATTTTGAAGCGCTCATTGCGGATGCGCGGTACAAATACATAACGACAAATTTTTCGGCAGTAGTGGAGCGGACGAAAAAGGCGGAGAAGATGACGAAATCGGAGAAAGCAGATCGGGTGCTGACGCATCGGATCTGGGGTATACCGATATTTTTGGTAATTTTGTTCGGACTGTTTCATCTGACGTTCGGGGAAGATTTTCTGTATCTGA
Organism: uncultured Eubacteriales bacterium; assembly: GCA_958405585.1. Taxonomy (GTDB): domain Bacteria; phylum Bacillota; class Clostridia; order Christensenellales; family Borkfalkiaceae; genus Borkfalkia. Next base: position 15,012 of record CATYEP010000028.1, on the reverse strand, counting down.
ACACAATTTCAAAGTTGTTTACGGGCGGCGCGGGGTTTGCGCAGGACGCAGACACGGGGAGCGAAATACTGAACGCATTTGTGGCGGTGTTTTACAGTTCTGCGGGAATTTCTACGCCGGGCGCGATTTTATTTAATCTGACGGGATTCGTGTGTGACCAGATCGGCGGCGGAATAGCGGCGGGACTGGAAAATGTAGGCGCGGCGGCATGGGCGCAGGGGCTTGTGAATGACGGTATCTGGGCAGGTCTTTCGGGAGTGATATCGTTTGTGCCGCAGATTTTGTTTTTGTTTTTACTTATTTCGATTCTGGAAGATTCGGGGTACATGGCGAGGGTAGCGTTTATACTGGACAGAGCATTCCGAAAATTCGGGTTATCGGGGCGGGCGTTCATACCGATGATCATGGGCTTCGGGTGTTCGGTACCTGCGGCGATCAACACGCGGACGCTTGCGGACGAAAAAGAAAGGATCATGACCAATCGGGTGATTCCGTTTTTCACGTGCGGAGCGAAGGCGCCGATTTTGGCGGCGGTATGCGGAGCGGTGGCGTCGCAGTACACGAGCGTAAATGCGGATTTGTTGGTTTTTGGATTGTACGTATTCGGAATGGTGATGGCGGTGATTTCGGTGGCGGTGATGCGACAGACGACGATGCGCGGGGAAGCGGCGCCGTTCATTATGGAACTACCTGATTATCATTTGCCGCAGTTCAGATCGCTGATGGTGCATTTATGGGACAAATTAAAGCATTACATCAAGAAAGCGTTTACGATCATCGTGGCGAGTGCGATCGTGATCTGGTTTTTGTCGAATTTCAACTGGAGCTGGCAGATGGTGGGGATCGAAGAATCCATTCTGTACAGTATCGGATCGTTTGTGCAGTGGGTATGCACGCCGATGGGATTCGGATTGCAGCTTGGAACATTCGGCTGGGTGTTTGTTGTGGCGGCGGTGACGGGACTGATCGCAAAGGAAAACGTTATCGCGACGTTTTATGTGCTGGTGCCTGCGATCGGGGCAGTGCTGCCGGGCTGGGACGACGGCGAAAGCGGGATCGGCGCGGTAGTGGCGCTGATGCAGTCGACGGGAATTACATGGCAGGCGCTGATCGCGTTTACGGTATTCAATATGCTTACGATTCCTTGTTTTGCGGCGGCGGCGACGGTACGCGGCGAAACGCCGAAAGGAAAATTCAAGTGGACGGTGGCGTTCTGGATGCTCACATCCTATCTGACGGCGACGGCGGTATATCTGATTCTTACCTGGTGGTGGACGGTGTTCATCGTGGCGGCATTGGCGGCGGGATTTATCGGGTTTGTCATTTTGCGGAACCGCGGCGCGATCGTATGCAGAAAAAAGGAAAAAGGCGCCGTTTCGGAATAAAAAGTCGGTTTTTCGGAAAAATGCGAAGAACGCGGAATAATTGTAAGCGGTTTTGCAATAAACTGTAAAAAAGAGAAAAAACGCGGAACGTGACGTCGTTTTTGAAACGACTTCACGCCAAAGGAGCAAGATATGCTGAATCTGTTGACGGTGGCGGGGACGATCGTGAGCATAGCGGTCGGAGTCGTGGCGGCAGGGCTTGTGGTGTTTGCGATCGGGTATAAGATCTGGTGCAAAAAGCACGGAAAGAGCGGTTGCGGCTGTGACTGTTCTTCCTGCGGATGCTGTTCCTGCCACACCAAAGAAAAAAAAGAGGAAAAAAAGTAATATTCATAGGCTTATACGAATGTAATCTCCAAATAGTAAAAATGCTTCCGCGGAAATTTTCCGCGGAAGCATTTTTGTTAAAGAAAACGCATTGCAAAAGGAGAGGCATGCCCTGTTATGCGATCTGCTCAAAAAATGTCAATTTTCAAAATTTAAAAAAGTTGTTTGTAAGAAAAAAGCCGTACGTTTTGCGCACGATTTTGCGCACGTTTTTTGTCCATGTTTTTGGTACGCGATTTTGCGAGCGGTTTGACTCCCGATTTTGACAAACGCTTTCGGGACTTAGTTTCGGCAAGCGGCACGCAGAAAAAATATGGCTGAATTTAAAAACAGTAGAGGAATTAAAAAAATAAATATTTGGAGCAAAAAAAGACGCCCGTTGTAGAAGTGAACCCCAAAAGTCGGATGTTTTGGAGTTGCAAATCATAAACGGACGGCCGTAAATTTTACTGAAAAATTATTTCTGCATGGCTTTTATCATCTGCACGGCGGCGTGTTTCTGCTCCTCGGAGAGCTTGCGGAACGCAGACAAAAGGTCGATCTCTTCGCCGGTCAGATCGTCGGTATCGATATCAAAAAGAAGCGTCGCCAAATGAATATCCAGCGCATCGCAAATTCCTTCCAAAACGTCCAGCGACGGCATCGTCTGCCGCGTTTTCCATGCGTTCAACGTTCCGTGCGAAATGCCTGCGTTGGTACATAATTTGTTGGACGATAATCCTTTTTTTATACGTATTTTGTCTACTTTTTCAAAAATCGACATTGAATCAATCATTTCTTTCTATCCCTGTATCATTATACGTCAACAGAAAAAGAAATATTTCTACATTAAATAAGTATTTATTCTACAATAATAGAAATTACCGCCCATCTTAAAAAAGACGAGCGGTAAAAGAAAAAGCCGTTGCGAATGAAGAAAACAATAAAAAAGGTTATAAAAAACAATGAAAAAAGCAATGAAAAAAAGTTATAAAAAAGTGTTTTAAAATACTGCAGGCAAAAAAACGAAACAAAACAGGAAGGAATATCGTATTTTTGCGGAGCAGTCTTACAAAAAAAATTGAAAAACGCAACGGCCGAGTGTTAAGCAATATCAAGCAGTTTGAGAAACGTCTATTCTGAAATCGGTGCCGTTTGCAAAGGAAAGTTGCAGGGCAGAATCTTTCTGCTGAATTTCTGCGTCGAACATATCCTCCAATGCGCGGGAGAGTAAAGAAAGGAAATCCTTTTCCGAAGAATTGCTGTTCAGGGATACGAAAATTCCGTCCTGACTTTTCGTGATCGTGCAATCGGCTGCGTCTTGCAGGGCTTGTACCGAATAATCAATAAAATCGCTTGTTTTAAAAAATCCGTTTTCCTGCGAAAATACTTTTTGAAGATTTTTTACTTTTAACTTGTACATTTTAATTTACTCCTTTGTGTCTGTGTGCTTCAGACGTTTTTGATGTCTCTATTATACTACAAACACCAAATACTTTCAACTTTTGTTGACGGTAGAAAATCGTCGAGTTTACAGAAGTTTTGTCGAATGTTGTCGATTGAATCAAAAAGCAAGAAAAAACTTGTAAATTCCAAAAGAAAAACCGCGAAAATTTTCCCCGAAAAAAACAAAAAATCTGTCAAAATATTTGTTTTTGCGCTCCGCGAAGGCCGTGACATGTTCGTCGTTTCGCTTATTGTTTTTTTAGTTTTTGTTGTTCGGATATGTCGGTTTAAAAAAACTGCCCGAAGCCGCAAAAAAGCGGCTTCGGGCAACGCTAATTCATAAAAGTGTTTTGTCTGAAGGAAACGTCTTTTATAAAACCTGCAGGAAAAAGGCTTTCAGATAAGATGTTTCTTCGGCGGCGAGCAGGGCAGGGTGATCGGGCGCCTGTACGCGCGTTTCCAGTATTTTGACATTTTTTCCAGCTTCGCGCGCGCTTTCGCGCAGCATTTTTTCAAAGAGCGGCGCTGTCATATAATGCGAACACGAACAGGTGATCAGAAATCCCCCGCGGCGCACAAGTTTCATGGCGGTGATGTTCACGTCCTTATAGCCGCGGTATGCGTCCAGTACTTCCGCCGCACTCTTGCAGAATGCGGGAGGATCAAGGATCACCGTATCAAACAATTCTCCGTCCGCTCGGAATTTGCGCAACTGCTCGAATGCGTCCGCGCAGACCGTCTTTATATTTGAAAATCCGTTCAGCTTTGCATTTTCTGCCACATTATCCAGCGCAAATTGGGAAATGTCCAGCGCCGTCACTTCTTTCGCAACCGTCGCCGCATTCAACGAAAATCCGCCGCTGTTGCAAAAACAATCCAATACTTTCGCGTCCCTGCAATATCTCCGCACGGCAAAACGATTTTCTTTCTGATCCAGAAAATACCCCGTCTTTTGCCCGTTCTTTACATCCACGCACATTCGCAGTCCGTTTTCCGTCACAAAAATTTTGTCGGGAATCTCTCCGTACAGCGTCATGTTTTCCAAAGGCAAGCCTTCTTTTTGCCGCACGGGCGCGTCGCCGCGCTGGTAGATCCCTTTCGGCGAAAATAAGGAAACAAAAGCGTTCACGATCTTCTCCTTTCGCTGGTCGATCCCCAAAGAAAGAAGTTCTAAAACAATATAATCCCCGTAACGGTCGGCGATCAGCGCCGGCAGTCCGTCCGCTTCCGCAAATACAAGCCGATAACAATCGCTCTCCGCTCCAAATAAAACTTCCCGAAGCTGCGCCGCTTCCGCTATACGCTTTTTATAAAATTCTTCGTCGTCCGTTTCATCCCCGCGGATAAAAACACGTACCAGTATTTTCGATAAATGGTTGATGTATCCCTTGCCGATATACCGCCCGTCAAACGAACATACTTCCGCCAGCGCTCCGTTTTTGTCTTTCCCTTCGATCTTCGCCACTTCGTTTGCATACACCCAGCTGTGTCCCGCCAGGATCCGCTTTTCTTCTCCGCGCTTTAAATAAATTTTATACGGCATGTCTTCGCCTCTTTGTTTTATTTTCTTCGCTATTATAACAAATGCGCGCCGCAAACGCAAGCAACGCGGAAGAAAAAACCTTGCGCATCGGCAGGAAAGAAAGGAAAACCCGTTTTGAAATCGCAAAAGGAGAGCGCGTTCCTGCGCGACGAAAAATCTGAGCGGCGGGCAAGAAAGAAAGGAAAACCCGTTCTGAAATCGCAAGAGAATAGCGCGTTCCTGCGCGGCGAAAAAATCTGAGCGGCGGGCGGGAAAGAAGGGAAAACCCGTTCTGAAATCGCAAGAGAATAGCGCGTTCCTGCGCGGCGAAAAATCTGCGCGGCGGGCGGGAAAGAGGGGCGGAATCGTAAATACCTTGACAAAGAAGCGGCAATGTTTTACAATAGGAAGAAAAAACGGTATGATTTTGAAGGATCCCGAGTAAGATAGTTACAGCGAGGTGATGCGATTTGTTGGCGGATGAAATAAAAGGATGCAACGGAAAGCGTGCGGAAGAATATGCGCGGCAGCTGCGCGAAGAGTTGCTGGGAGCGGTACGCGAGAACGGCGGGCATCTGTCTTCCAACCTTGGGGTTGTGGAGCTGACGGTAGCTCTGTATTCTGTATTTGATTTTCCGAAAGATAAACTGATATTTGACGTAGGGCATCAGAGCTATGCGCACAAGCTGATCACGGGCAGGACGTTGGAAACATTGCGCAAAAAAGGCGGCGTGAGCGGTTTTCCCGACCCTGCGGAGAGCGAATACGACGCATTTATCGCGGGGCACAGCGGCACGTCGGTAGCGGCGGGGCTGGGAATGTGTGCGGCGCGGGATCTGCGCGGCGAAGATTACAAGGTGATCTCCTTTATCGGCGACGCGTCGCTCGGAAACGGCACGGCTCTGGAAGCGATCTTTGCCACGGAGAAAAAACCTGAAAATTTTGTCGTTGTTCTCAACGACAACGGAATGTCCATCGATAAAAACCATTCGGCGTTGTACCGTTCGCTTTCCAAAATGACTGCAAAGCGGCGGTACCGTACTTTCAATTCCTTTTTGAGCCGTACGTTCAAGGAAACGGGAGCATTCGGGAAGAAACTGCGCAAATTAAAATACACGCTGAAGGGCTGGCTGAACAAAAACGACTTTTTCGAGCGTTGCGGCTTCAAGTACATCGGGCCGGTCAACGGGCATGATCTGCATGAGCTGATCGAAGTCCTTACAGACATCAAAAAGCTGCGCGAACCCGTATTTTTGCATGCGGTAACATTAAAAGGCAAGGGCTTTGATGCGGCGGAAGCGGATCCTGCGCGTTTTCACGGGGTTGCGCGCAACTTTGCGAGCGGCGAAAATTCTTTTTCGGTGGCACTGGGAAGATTGCTGTGCGAGCGTGCGCAGGAAGATCCCGCGCTGACGGCGGTAACGGCCGCCATGACGGACGGTGTGGGACTTTCGGAATTTGCGGAAAAATTCCCGTCGCGTATTTTCGACGCGGGCATTTGCGAAGAATACGCGGTTACAATGGCGGCAGGCATGGCAAAGGGCGGCCTTCGTCCCGTTGTCTGTATTTATTCGACATTTTTGCAAAGGGCGTACGATCAGATCATTCACGACGTATGCCTGCAGAATCTGCCCGTGATTTTCTGTATCGACCGTGCGGGGTTCGTGGGATCGGACGGAAAAACGCACCAGGGGCTCTTTGAGCTTTCGGCTTTGCGATCGGTGCCGAATCTGCGCATTTTTGCTCCAAAGGACTGCGCGGAGCTTGCGGACGTGTTCGATTACGCAAAAAGTTTGGGTGTGCCCTGCGCGATACGCTACCCGAACGGGTACGCGCCCAATCTGGGGAGCCGACAGAAGATCGGGGACTATTATCGCTGGGAAACGCTATCGGACGGCGACGGCGTCGTCGTGCTGGCGTGCGGTGCGCGTGCCGTGGCGCGTGCGCTGGAAGCGAAAAAACGGAGCGGCACCGATTGTAAGGTGATCAACTGCCGCATGGTTAAACCTCTGGACGAGCGCGTCCTGCGCGAGATCGCGGACAAAAAGATCATCACCTTTGAAGAAGGGTATTTAAGCGGCGGATTCGGTTCGGCGGTCGCCGAATATTATGCGTCCTGCGCACAGCCCGTGCGGCTGAAGATCATGGGCGCGGAGAATAAATTTATTCCGCATGCAACAACGGAAGAACAGGCGCAGGATTGCCGCCTTTCCGCAAATGACCTTGCTTTAAAAATCAAGGCGTTTGCCGAACAGCCGTAAAATTATGGAAAAGCCAGATACGGAGCCAATCGTGAAAGAGAAAAATTCGACACAAAATCAGGGGAACGTACCCGAAAATTTGCCGCAAAACTCTGAAACCGCGGCGGACAAAACGAGGGAAACGGAAATTTCTGCAAACGAGAGAACCGCGACAGAGAGCGCCACTGAAAACGCAGAAAGAAAAAACGGCGGAAGCTGTGCCGCCGTACAGGAGATTTCGGCGGAAAAACAACCGGATCTTCGCTATAAAAACGGGAAAGAAGCCGCCAAAGGCGGGCTTTTGGGTTTCTTTATAGGCCTTGCGATCATCGTGCCGGGTGTGAGCGGATCGACCGTGGCGATCATTTTCCGCCTGTACGAAAAACTTTTGTACGCACTCGGGAATATTCTCAAAAAATTCGGTAAATGCGTGCGGTTTCTGCTTCCGATCGCGGTGGGCGTCGTCATCGGGTTTGCGCTCGGATTCTTTGCCGTGCGCTATCTTCTGGATGTCAGCCCGTTCACGGTCATCGCGCTGTTTGCGGGGCTTATGCTGGGCGCTTATCCCGCCGTACTGGATGAGATCCGTTCGGAAAAGAAAACCGCGAAAAATCTGGGACTTTTCGCGGTGGGATTTATCATTCCCGTGGCGGTCTGCCTTGTTTCCACACTCGCCGATACGGGCGAACGGTCTTTGGAAGGACTTTCGTGGTATCACTATGTTTTGTTCCTTGTGCTTGGCTACATCGTGGCGATCACGCAGGTCGTGCCGGGGCTTTCCGCAACGGCGGTTCTCATGATCGCGGGATATTTTCAGCCGATCATGGATTCGGTCAGCCTGACCTATTGGCAGGCGGATCCTGCCGTCTTTGCGGTGTATGTGTGCCTCGGAATCGGTTTTTTGGCGGGATTGATCAGTTTTTCCAAAGGTCTTACCAAAATTTTTGAGCGCCATAAAAAGACCGCGTTTTTCTGCATCTGCGGTCTGTCGCTCGCGTCTATCCTGACCATGTTTTTCAATCCCGAAGTGTATGCCGTGTACCAGAATTGGGCGAGCGGTGCTTCTTTCGCTCTCGATCTCGGGTTGGGGATCGTATTATTCCTGGCAGGGGTGGTTGTAAGTTATCTGTTCGTGCGTTACGAACGTAAAAAGAAAACAGACTGAAATAACTTTTTTTGATAAATTTATCTGAAACATTAAGACAGCCGTCGGCAAAATTGCCGACGGCTGTCTGCTTTTTGAATGCAAAAATCCGCACTCACGCGCAATTTTGCGCGGGAGTGCGGATTGAGCGGATTGAGCGTGTGCAAACTCTTGCGTTTTACAAAAGAAAGTAAGGGGCACTCGAAAAATGCTTTGCATTTGCTCCGCAAGTGCGTCGCTGACGCTCCGCTTATCCGAAAAATTCGATTGGAGTTTTTGCAGGAACGAGAGGATGAAAGGGAAAAAATACAGCGGGATAAATTAAATTTTTTCCGCCATACTATTATTGTCGCGCGAGAAAAGAACGAGGCAAAAAAGATGCGTTTTATTACAAAATTATGACAAATATCCTCATAATTTTATACAAATGGCGGCTATAATGGGGCTACAAAGTTTGAAGGAGAAAAAGAAATGAAGAAGATTCTTATGGCAATCTTGTGTGTCGCAATGGCGTGCGGCATCGGAGTCGCGGCAGTCGGCTGCGGCGGAAACGACGGCGGTGACAACGGCGGTGCATCGACGGCAGGGCAGATCCTCCTGTACACACGTGAGGACGGTTCCGGAACGAGAGATGCGTTCATGGAATTGGTCGGATTGGAAGAGATGACCGACAACGCGGCAGTCTGCAACGGGACGAACGTAGTGCTTACGAGTGTCGGCGGAGCGAAGGGTGCGATCGGTTATATTTCGCTCGGATCCCTGAACGATACGGTCAAAGCTGTAAAGATCGACGGCGTAGAAGCTACAGCCGAAAACATTATCAACGATACTTACAAACTTTCCAGACCTTTCAATGTTGCATACAAGGCATCGACGTTGGAATCCAATGATACCTTGAAAGATTTCATGCAGTTTATAGTTAGCAAAGAAGGCCAGAAAGTGATTGTAGATTACGGATGTGTAAGCGAAACGGAAAACACGGCACCCGCATATGTGAAGCCCGAAACGGCACCCACGTCGGAAGTGAAAATCGGCGGATCGACGTCAGTAGGCCCTCTGATGGAAAAGATGGTGGAAGCGTACTGCAAGGCGAGCGGTGTTGAATCGAAGAAATTTACCCTCTCGCAGAACGGATCCGGTTCGGGCATGACGGGAGCAGCGGATGGCACACTTGATCTCGGTATGGCATCGCGTGCGGTAAAAGACGATGAAATCGCAAAAGGACTGACGGCGAAAGAAATTGCGCTGGACGGGATCGCGATCATTGTCAACAAAGAGAATACGATCGACAACCTGACGCTTGAACAGCTCAAAAAGATCTACAACGAAGAATACAGCAACTGGTCTGAATTGGGCGCATAAAAAAGAACAGAACAAAGGGATGCGGGGGCGGTGAAACGACCTCGCATTCATACGTTTTCGGAGAACAGAAATGGCAGAAGAAGCAGTAAGAAAAAAGGTAAAGGGAGATTGGAAGGAAACAGCGATGAAAGCGCTGTTTATCGTGGCGGCGGCGGCGTTTATTGCGGCGGTGCTCGTGATTTGCACATTTATTTTCGTGCAGTCTGTTCCGGCATTAAAAGAAGTAGGACTTTTCAAATTTTTATTTTCGAGCAAATGGAATCCGGGAAAAGGTGAATTCGGTATCGCGACCATGATCGTCGGCAGCTGTTATGTAACGGCGGGTGCGCTCGTGATCGGGGTTCCTATCGGATTTTTAACGGCGGTATTTATGGCGCGGTATTGTCCGCGTTCCTTGTACAGGGTACTCAAACCCATGACGAACATTCTGGCGGGGATCCCGTCCATCGTGTACGGATATTTCGGGCTCCGCGTGATCGTTCCTTTTATCCGCGATAATTTCGGGGGATACGGGCAGAGTATTCTTGCCTGTTCGATCGTGCTCGGCGTTATGATCCTGCCCACGATCATCAGTGTATCGGAGAACTCTCTGCGCGCGGTACCGAAGAGCTATTACGAAGGCGCACTCGCGCTGGGCGCGACCAAAGAACGCGCGATATTCTGTACGGAAGTTCCCGCGGCAAAATCGGGCATCATGACTTCCATTATTTTAGGGCTCGGCCGCGTGATCGGGGAAACGATGGCAGTGGTGATGATCTGCGGAAACCAGACGCGGTTTCCCGATTCCATTCTGGACGGCGTACGCACGCTGACGGCGAACGTTGTTCTGGAAATGAGTTATGTCGAGATGGGCAGCATACACGAAAGCGCGCTGATCGCCACGGCGGCGGTTCTGTTCGTATTTATTCTGATCATCACGCTTCTGATCGCATTGATCCGCAAAAGCAACAGGTAAGAGGAGGGCGTCATGGAAACGGAAGCCATAAAAAAAAGTTTAAAGGAAAGAGAAGAGACGCAAACCGACGTTGCGCAGATCGTATCGATCAACCGTATTAGTTTTACGGATAAATTGCGCGCGTATATGAAAAGACCTTTTTCGTTCGCACTGCTGATCCTGGTGCTTATCGCGGCGGCGATCACGGTCGGTGCGGTGGCATATGTCGTGCTGTACGCGCTGATCCAGGGCATCCCGCATCTGAAACCATCGCTGTTTGCGTGGGAATGGACGACGCTGAACCAGTCCATGCTGCCCGCACTGATCAACACGCTTCTTCTGGCATTTTTTGCTCTCCTGATCGCGGTGCCGATCGGTGTCTTTGCGGCGATTTTTATGGTCGAGTATGCAAAATCGACCAACGTATTCGTAAAAATCGTGCGAATGGCAGCGGAAACGTTGGCGGGGATCCCGTCCATCGTGTACGGTTTGTTCGGTATGATCTTTTTCGTAAAGCTGTTCGGCTGGGGTTACTGCCTGCTTTCGGGGATCTGTACGATGGCGATCATGATTTTGCCGCTCATCATGCGTACGACGGAAGAAGCGCTCAAAGCGGTGCCGGATTCTTTCCGCGAAGGGAGCTTCGCGCTGGGTGCGGGAAAGCTGCGCACGATCTTTGTGATCATTCTGCCTTCGGCGATGCCCGGAATCATTTCGGGCGTGATATTAGGGCTTGGCAGGGTAGTCGGAGAAACGGCTGCGCTGCTCTATACGGCGGGATCGACCTGCCGCGTTTCGGGACTGATGGGGGACAGCCGTACCCTTGCGGTGCATATGTATCTGCTGGCGAACGAAGGGCTGCACGTGGGAGAAGCGTGGGCGACGGGAGTCGTGCTGATCCTTTTGGTGGTTCTTATCAACGGGTTGGCGGAATTTGTAGGAAATAAGTTGAAAAAGGAGTATAACTGACGTGGAAAACGAACAGCAAACGGCGCGCACGGATAAATTCAATGTAACCGATCTGAATCTTTGGTACGGGAAATTCCAGGCGCTCAAGCACATCAGCATGGATATCAAGGAAAAGGAGATCACGGCGTTTATCGGGCCTTCGGGTTGCGGCAAATCGACGTTTTTAAAGACACTTAACCGCATGAATGACCTGGTCCCCGACTGTAAGATCACGGGGCAGGTGCTCATTGACGGGGAGGATCTGTACGGGAAAGTGGACATCAACGTCCTTCGCAAGCGCGTGGGGATGGTATTTCAGAAACCCAACCCGTTCCCGATGAGCGTGTACGACAACATCGTGTACGGCCCGAAAACGCACGGGATCCGCAAAAAGGCAGATCTGGACGAGATCGTAGAGAAATCGCTTCGGCAGGCGGCGATCTGGGACGAACTCAAAGACCGGCTGAAAAAGTCGGCGCTGGGACTTTCTGGCGGACAGCAGCAGCGGCTTTGCATTGCGCGGGCGCTGGCGGTGGAACCGGAAGTCATTCTTATGGACGAACCGACGAGCGCGCTCGACCCTATTTCGACGAGCAAGATCGAGGATCTGGCGCAGGAACTGAAAGAAAAATATACGATCGTGATGGTCACGCACAACATGCAGCAGGCGGCGCGTATTTCGGATAAAACGGCGTTCTTTCTGCTGGGCGATCTGATCGAGTACGGAGATACCGATCAGATCTTCGACCGCCCCAAAGACAAACGGACGGAAGATTATATTACGGGGAGATTCGGTTGATATGGTAAGAAGACATTTTGAAGAACAGTTGTCCCTTTTGAAAGATCTGCTTGTGAAGATGGGTGAACTCAACTGCGAGGCGATCGAGGACGCGGTGACGGCGCTGGAAAAGCAGGATGCGGAACTGGCGCGCAAGACGAAGGGCGTGGAACAGTTGGTGGACGAAAAGGAACAGCAGATCGAACGGCTGTGCCTGAAGATCATATTGAAACAGCAGCCGGTGGCGAGCGATCTTTTGTTTGTCACGAGCGCGATGAAGATGATCACGGACATGGAGCGCATTGCCGACCAGGCGGCGGACATTTCCGAACTCGTGATCAAGATGAGCCGCCTGCCGTATGCGGACGCGGTGGCGGAGATCCCCGAAATGGCGGACAAAGTGCAGGAAATGGTGCGTGACGCGGCAAAGTCTTTTGTCGAACGGGACGGCGATCTTGCAAAGGCGGTCTGCCGTGCGGACGACGCGGTGGACGATCTGTTCGACGTGATCCGCAAAAAGCTGACGGGCATCGTGCACCGCGATATCGAAGGGGACGACAACGGCGAACAGGCGCTGGATATGCTGATGGTCGCAAAGTACCTGGAAAAAATCGGCGACCATGCGTCGAACATAGCCGAATGGGTGATCTTCATGATCACGGGCGAACATAAAAAACTCAACTGACCTTTTTAAAGCAGAATGCTGTTTTTGATAGTTGTTGATAAGCGGGGCGGCTCCGTTTCAGACGGAGCCGCCCCGTATTTTTGATGGAATGCGAACCGAATTTTGCTTTATGGTTCTGAGAAAAGGCGAAAAATTTTAGTCAGATAAAAATTTATTACAAATTTATTACAAATTTTACAAGTGTATTATACAACTCTTCCGTAAAATGGATAAGGTAGGATTGAATCACAAAAGAAATAAGTTGTTGAGGAGAGAGAAAATGGATCTTCCGATGTGGTTGATGTTGGCAGGGGAGCCGGTGGCGATGGATTACGTATTGTCGGTGGTATCGTTACTGGCGGGACTCGGAGCGTTTTTATTCGGGTTCAAGGTATTGTCGGACAACATTGAGAAGCTGGCGACGAACCGATTGCGCGGCTGGTTTGACAAGACGGGGAAGAGTCGTCTTGCGGGCGTCGGGATCGGGACGGCGGTGACGGCGATCATACAGAGTTCGTCGGCGACGACGGTCATGGTCGTCGGGTTTGTGAATGCGGGGATCATGTCGTTGTTCCAGGCGACGACGGTGATCATGGGAGCGAATATCGGGACGACGATCACGGCGTACATTGCGTCGATGGCGGAGATCCCGCTGATCGAGTTCGTAACGGCGCTCACGTGTGTGGGCATTTTCATGAACATGCTGTGCAAGAGTGAAAAGACGAAGACGATCGGGCTGATGCTGACGGGATTGGGACTTGTCTTTTTGGGACTGGAATACATGTCGGGCGCAATGAGCATGTACCGTGACAGTGCGGCGTTCAAAAGTTTTCTTACGACGGTGGACAATCCGTTCGTATTGCTTCTGATCGGAGCAATATTTACGGCGATCGTGCAATCGAGTTCGGCGGTGACGTCGCTGATCATCGTGATGGTGATGCAGGGGCTTGTGATCGGGAACGGCGGAAACGACGTACTGTTTTTGATTCTGGGCAGCAATATCGGGACTTGTATCACGGCGATTTTGTCGTCGATCGGGGCGAATACGAACGCGAAGCGCGCGAGTCTGATCCACTTGATGTTCAACGTATTCGGGGCGGTGATCTTTACGATCTTCCTGCTGTGCTGGCCGGGCTTTATGGACAGCACGCTGAACGCATGGTTCCCCGGGCAGGCGGCGGCTGGGCTTCGGATCGCGCTGTTCCATACATTCTTCAATGTTGTGTGCACGTGTATATTCCTGCCGATGACAAATCTGTTTGTGAAGATCTCGTGCAAGATCATTTCGGACAAGAAGGACAAGAACCGTCCTGCGGGCGATGCAGTGCTTTTGGATGAGCGCTTCATACAGACGCCTGCAGTGGCAGTGAGCCAGGCAAACAAGGCGGCGACGCGCATGGCGGAGCTTGCGATGCAGTCCTTAAAGACGGCGTTTGAAGGATTTGTGGCAGGGGACGAGACGAAAAAAGAGCAGGTAGACGAGCTGAATGTGCGCGTATCGGAAATGGAAAAGCGGATCGTGGCGTATCTGATCAAGATCTCTGCGTCCGATCTTTCACTGAACGACGAGCGGCTGATCTCATCCATTCACCACGCGACGAGCGACATTATCCGTATCAGCGAACTGGCGGACAACATCACCAAATACACGCGCAACAGCAAGCGTGACGGCATCGAGTTCTCGCAGGGAGTCATCCGGAGCTTACAGGACATGTACGCGAAAATTGAGGAGCTGTACGGAAAAACACTGGACGTATTCGATAAAAAGGACATCACGGCGATCAAGGCGGTGGATGCGGTGGAAGATTCCGTCGACGCCGCGCGCAAAGAGATGATCAAAGACCATATCCGTCGGCTGAACGAAGGAAAATGCAAGCCCGCGTCCAGCAGCGTGTTCATTAACCTGGTCGGCAATCTTGAGCGTGCCGCCGACCACCTGACATATGTCGCGCACGCATTTGACTGATGCGGCGGGATCGCAGTAAAAACGTCTGCCGATCGGCAACCGAAAAACGGTGCTGCCAAGCGGCGCTGCTGCGCGGAAAGAGGTTGTCTTACCGCGGTCATGCGGCAAAATAGCGAAAAACAAAGAGAGGGGGCAATGCGATTTAAAAATCGCATTGCCCCCGTAAAATACACGGCAACTTACCCCCGTAAAATCCACGGCACTACCCATGGCGAACGGCAACTTCGCAACGAGCGTCAAACCCATGGCGAACGGCAACTTTGCAACGAGCGTCAAACCCATGGCGAACGGCAACTTTGCAACGAGCGTCAAACCCA
>CATYEP010000027.1 GCA_958405585.1 uncultured Eubacteriales bacterium | reverse complement strand
CGATATAACGGCGGTTCGCGTCGTACGAAGATATTTCACCGTTATGCACGATGGAAAAATCCAGCAGTCCGAACGGATGCGCACCGCCCCACCAGCCCGGCGTATTTGTCGGATACCTGCCGTGGCACGTCCACGCATATCCTTCATACTCGTCCAGGCGATAATACCTTCCGATATCTTCCGGATATCCCACGCCCTTGAATATTCCCATATTCTTTCCGCAGGAGAAAACATACGCTCCGTTGATCTGCACGTTCACGCGGTTCGAACACCGCGCCACATACTCGCGCTCATCCAGATGACTGTCCGCCAGTTTCCTTGAAAGCGGCGTCACAAAATAACGGTAGATAAGAGGCTCGTCCGTGATCGACGGCATCTTCCGCGTCTGGATCTGCGACGAATACGCAATTTCAAAATGCCTGCCCAAAAACGCTTCCGTTTCCGAACGTGCGCTCTCCCCGTCAAAAAAGAGATGAAAGGCATAAAAATCTTTGTAATGCGGATAGATCCCGTACCCTGCAAATCCGCCGCCCAATCCGTTCGAACGGTCGTGCATCACCTCGATCGAGTCGATCATCAATGATCCGCTCATTCTCTTTCCGCTGCGATCGATGATACCCGTTACAGCACAACCCGACGGGTTCCTGAATTGTCCTTCCCGCATCAGCATCTCTTTCTCTCCCATAAATCACGCTCTCCGCGTTTCTTTCAAATTCCCTTTTATTATAGTTCATATCACTTTTTACCGTCAAGCACAACAGCCAAATTCGAATTTTCGCCATTTTGAATACATGGTATAAGTGCAGATTAAGTTTTTTTCTGCATATTTCCGCAAAATCTTGTATTTTCCATGCCTTTATGCTATACTTTGACAGGATCAGACTTTCTTTCAGCGGCTGTTCCCTTTCGTTTTCCGGCATCGGAATCACCAAGACCGCCGCCGCACCCTGCCCGCGCAAAGCCCCGTCATTTACTAATGCGCCCTGTTCGCTTTATCGGCTTTGCACGCTTATCTCTGTCTGAAAATCACAGGAGTTTTTATGTCCCAAATACTTTTAGGTTCTTTCAGTCTTTACGAACTGTTTATTTACTTTTTTCTCTATTCGTTTTTTGGTTGGTGCAGCGAAGTCATTTTTGCAACGCTCAAAACAGGGAAATTTGTCAACCGCGGATTCCTGAACGGCCCCGTCTGCCCTATCTACGGCACGGGGGTCGCCTTGCTGTTGCTCTGCCTTACGCCGCTGAAAAAATACCCGTGGGCAGTCTTTTTCGTTTCCGTGATCCTTTGTTCCGCTCTGGAATTTCTGACAGGCTTCGTGCTTGAAAAGATCTTTCACAAAAAATGGTGGGATTACTCAAACAGGAAATTCAACATCGGCGGATTTATTTGTCCCGAAATGTCTCTGCTCTGGGGCATTGCCGCCATTGCTGTTCTTTACGGCATCCAACCCACGTTTGCCGCGCTGCTCGGCCGCATTCCTCTTCTTGCCGGATACATCCTTCTCGGAATCTGCGCCGCAGCCTTCGTCACCGACCTCGTCTTTACTCTTTTACAGATCTCGGCTCTCGGCGAACGTCTCAAAGAATTGCAGAAGATCAACGCTGCGCTGCGGATCGGCTCCGACGCGCTCGGCAGCGCCCTGTCCCATGCGACCGCAAAAAGCGCTGAAAAAATCGGCGAAATACGCCAAAGCGGGAGTGAAAAGCTGGATAATCTGAAAGAAAGCGGCGCACAAGCTATCGAAAACCTGCGCTATCGCAATGCAAAGCGTACAGACGCCCTGTATGACAAAATCGAAAAAAGCCGACTCGCCAAAGCCTTCCCCGCTCTTCTTCCTTCCGAAAAACGACGCGAAAAAGTCCGCAACACCATTGAAGAATGGCAGGAAAAACAAAAAAACGGCAAAGATGACGCGGACAGCACCGATGATGCACATACAACATCCCAAAAAGACCCGCAGGGCAAGGACGGCTCCGATCCTTCCGACACCTGAACGCATCTCGGACTGTTCCTGCTTTCCCCTTGACGGACAAACCACCCGTTCGCTAAACTAAAAAAATCCGATTAACGATCAAGGCGCCCCTCCGCCAAGCGGAGGGGCGCCTTGCTATCTATGAGAGAGCCGTGTAAGCTTTTCATAAGCAAGGGCTGTACTGCCCATGCATAACCGAAACCGACATACGATCATTACGAAACTTTTTGTCCCGACCAAGATGATATTATTTGTGCGGTTTCAAAACTTTTCCTGCAAGAAACCTCACTCTTTATTTTCGGGATCCTGCAATGCTTCGTACCCCGATTCACCCGTACGCACGCGCACTACGTCTTCCACATCGTAAACGAAGATCTTGCCATCGCCGATGTGTCCTGTGTAAAGCGCTTTCCTCGCCGCCGCAACGACCTGTTCGACAGGAACTTTGCTGACGACAACTTCCACTTTAACCTTCGGCAAAAGATCCATATCCACTTTTACGCCGCGATAATATTCGCTCGCGCCCTTCTGTACGCCGC
Organism: uncultured Eubacteriales bacterium; assembly: GCA_958405585.1. Classification (GTDB taxonomy): domain Bacteria; phylum Bacillota; class Clostridia; order Christensenellales; family Borkfalkiaceae; genus Borkfalkia. Next base: position 14,748 of record CATYEP010000027.1, on the reverse strand, counting down.
ATCCGAGCACCTGCGTCACCGTAAGGCCTGTTACGCCGATCTCAGCGAGAGCTGTCTTCAATTCTTCAAATTTTGCCTGCTTCGTCAGAATGCTTACCTTTGTGAGCTTAGCATTCATGCCGCTCTGTTTAAGTTCAGGCGCAGCAGACAAAGCCGATGTATCGAGAACGGGAACCCCTTCCACCGGAGAAGGCACACCTTCGGGATCCAGCATTTCCGCCGCAAGCGGAACAGCCGCAAAATCCGCATACGCGCTCGGCAGACCGTGTTCGTGTTTGTCGAGACCTTCCGTTTCCTCGACACGCGACGCACGCAGACCGACCGTGTGTTTGAGAAGCTGGAACAAACCGATCATGCACACAATCGTCCAAGCGGCGATCGCCACGATACCGATCAGCTGCACTGCCAGCTGTGCAAAACTTCCCGTGTAGAACAAGCCTGTGCTCGTAGAGAACAATCCGCAGGCGATCGTACCCCACAACCCGTTGCATCCGTGTACCGCAATCGCGCCGACCGGGTCATCCACATGGAACTTTTTATCGATCACTTCTACAGCCACAACAACCAGGATACCCGCTACCACACCGATAAAGAAGGAACCAATTACATCCACTACGGCGCATCCTGCCGTGATCGCAACCAGACCTGCCAGAGAGCCGTTGAGCGTCATGGATACGTCCGGCTTTTTATTGCGGATCCAGGTAAAGATCATCGTTGCACAAGTCGCGGAAGCCGTTGCGACCGTCGTCGTGACAAGGATCTGCGCCAACTGCGTAATATCGCCCGCCGCTGCACCGTTGAATCCGTACCAGCAGAACCAGAGAATAAATACACCCAAAGCACCGATCGTCAAGTTGTGACCCGGAATCGCGCGGATAAATTTCACTTCCTTGCGGTTCAGCGTCGGCTTGCCGTCTTTATCCAGATATTTCCCCCAACGCGGCCCAAGAATCAGCGCGCCGATGAAAGATGAAATACCGCCAACCATGTGAATGAGCGAAGATCCCGCAAAATCAATGTACGTCACACCTAAAATCTCTTTCGCGAGCCAGCCGCCGCCCCATGCCCAATGCGCTTCGATCGGATATACGATCGCACTGATCACCAGCGAATAAATACAATACGACAAGAATTTCGTGCGCTCCGCCATGGCTCCCGATACGATCGTCGCCGTCGTCGCACAGAAAACAAGGTTGAAAAAGAACGTTGACCAATCATAGTTCGCAAAGTCCGAGAACAGCTCAAGATTCGGCAACCCGATCAAGCCGAACAATGCGTCTTCTCCCATCATTAGCCCTGCCCCGAGCAGTACAAATACGATCGTCCCGAGACAGAAGTCCATCAGGTTCTTCATGATGATGTTGCCGGCATTCTTCGCTCGCGTGAATCCCGTCTCTACCATCGCAAAACCAGCTTGCATAAACCATACCAGTATGGCTCCGATCAGGAACCATACCCCTGTGGATCCATAGATACCTTCCATAATCTCACTCCTTTTATGATAAATTGTAATATTTAAACAAAGAAAAAAGGCGCGGCAGCAAATGTTTACTTAAAAAACATCTGCGGAAAATTTTCCTACCGCGCCATTGCGAATATTATTTTGATAATGAACCGACCCGAAAACGGATCATAGGTGGTTTTTGCACCCCTGTTTCTGATTTCCGATAAACTTCAACAACGTTAAGTTTACAGGTAAGAAGCCGCAAATCAGAACCGAAAGACATTCGGCACACCAATACCCAAACACAACGGGACTTGTGAAAGCAGGCTCTCGTTTAAAACACTGCGATTCCTGAAGCCGGTCTATCCGTATAAATTTTTCAGGGCTGTCCGCAAAGAAGATTCTTTGCGGACAGCCGACATATTTCACACTGCAAAGGATCAGACGCTGAACAAGATATCTCCGTACGTCGGGAACGGCCAATATTTTTTCGCCGTATTGACTTCCATGTCATCGGCATACGCGCGCATTTCCTGCATAACGGGAATGATCCTATCCGCAAAGAAACGGGCGGACTTTTCGACGTCTGTAATACCCTTGACTTCTACCAGAAGCTGTTCGATCTCGCCGATCTTGAAATACATCGCTTCATTGGAAGCGGAAAGTTTTTTGATCAGCTCTTTTTCCGCCTCACAGGAAGCACCCATGCTGCTCTTTGCCGAAGCTGCAGCACAGAGATCGTTGATATAACTGTTTACGGCAGGGAAAATATCTTTTTTGCCCATTTCGATCATCGTCAACGCCTCGATCGTCAGCACCTTGCTGTAATTTTCGAGCATGATCTCCATGCGCGAACGCACCTCACGTTCCGTAAACACGTCATTGCGTTCAAAAAGTTCGATATTTTTCTTCGATGCAAAATAAGGAAGCGCTTCCGCACTGTTACGCAGATTCAGAAGCCCGCGTTTTTTCGCTTCTTTCGTCCACTCTTCGGTATAGTTGTTCCCGTTGAAAATAATGCGCTTATGCTCTTTGATCGTCCTGGCAACCAGTTCGTGCAGCGCTTCATTGAAATCCTTCGCGCCTTCCAGTTCATCCGCAAACCGGCGCAGTTCGTCCGCAACGATCGTATTGATGATGATGTTCGGGCCCGCAATGGAGAAAGTGGATCCCAGCATACGGAACTCGAATTTGTTGCCCGTAAACGCAAACGGAGATGTACGGTTGCGGTCGGTCGTATCCTTGGGAAGATCAGGCAGCGTATCCACGCCCAGCTTCATAACCTGTTTTCCCTTGCCGTTGTATTTGACGTCCTTTTCCAGTGCTTCGATCACCCCTGCAAGCTCTTCGCCCAAATACATGGACACGATCGCAGGAGGCGCTTCGTTCGCACCCAGACGATGGTCGTTGCCGGCACTCGCCACGGACAGACGCAGCAGATCCTGGTATTCGTCCACCGCTTTCACGACCGCAAGCAGGAACGTGATGAACTGGCTGTTCTCCGCAGGAGTCGAACCGGGATCGAGAAGATTCAGCCCCGTATCCGTGCTCATCGACCAGTTGTTATGTTTGCCCGAACCGTTGACGCCTGCAAACGGCTTTTCATGCAACAGGCAGTACAATCCGTGTTTCGCCGCGACCTTTTTCATCGTTTCCATCATCAGCTGGTTCTGGTCGGAAGCTACGTTCGTAATGCTGAAAATAGGCGCGATCTCGTGCTGCGCAGGCGCCACTTCGTTGTGTTCCGTCTTTGCAAGAATGCCAAGACGCCACAATTCGATGTCGAGATCATGCATGAACGCGCTGACGCGCGATTTGATCGGCCCGAAATAATGATCTTCCAGCTCCTGCCCTTTCGGAGGTTTCGCGCCGAACAGCGTTCTGCCGGAAAATACGAGGTCTTTGCGCGCATCGTACATCTTGCGGTCGATCAGGAAATATTCCTGCTCTGCTCCGACCGTCGGGAAAACACGCTTTGCAGTCGTGTTTCCGAACAGACGCAAAATACGCAAAGCCTGCTTATTCAATGCCCGCATACTCTTCAGAAGGGGCGTCTTTTTGTCCAGCACCTCACCGCTGTACGATACAAACGCCGTCGGAATGCACAACGTACCGTCTTTAATAAAAGCAAAAGAGGTCGGATCCCATGTCGTATAGCCGCGCGCTTCAAATGTCGCACGAACACCGCCGCTCGGGAACGAGGACGCGTCCGGCTCGCCTACCACCAGCTCCTTCCAGGAAAAATCCATGATGACTTTTCCGTCTTTTACAGGAGAAATAAAACTGTCATGCTTTTCGGCCGTTATACCCGTCATCGGCTGGAACCAATGCGTAAAATGCGTCGCTCCTTTCTCCACCGCCCAATCTTTCATCGCGTTCGCCACGATTCCGGCTATTCCCGCGTCCAACGGCAATCCTTCATCGATCGTCTTCTTCAAAGACTTGAATACGTCCTTCGGCAGCTTATCCTGCATCACTTGCAGATTGAAAACACTCTCACCGAAAAGTTCAGGGATCTTCATACTCCTTTTTCTCCTTTGCCTTGCCAGGCTCTCTACCTTTTACTAAACAAAAAACGCCGTGAGTCACTGCCTCTTAACAATCACTCACAGCGCCCTTGCTGTTATCATGGTTTTATTATATGAAATCCGAATTCATTTGTCAAATCATTTTCTCATATTTCAATTATCACGAAAATTTATAGTTAATATAACAAAAAGCCACAGTATCTTCACAAAATCTTTCAGAAAATCAGTCATTGACTTTTCCGCGCGCGCGTAGTATAATAATATTATCAAATTATCTTCATAGAAGGAGAATATGACTATGGCTAAGAAAAAAAGCGATTACTTCGGATTAAGCTACCTCGTCAGCGTGATCCTTGCAATCATCCCCGTTACGTCATTCGTCTGCGGGTTCATCACGAGGCTCATGGAAGGAAAAATCGTTGCGGCGATCCTGCGAATCCTTCTCGGCTGGAATATCATCTGGCTCCTCGACCTGATCTTCATGATCATCTCCAAGCATATCCTGCGAATCCTCAATATCTGACGACAAAAGCGCGGATCCTGCTCCCTGCGGGCAGGATCCGCGCTTGGTTTAATGCATTTCATACTTTTTTACGGCCGCCATTGCGCGGCTGTTTTTTGTATGATTAATTGATGCAGAAAAAACTGAAATTCGGAAAATCAGAAAGAGCAAGGCGTTCGGAATATTCCGAACGCCTTGCTCTTTCTATAATGCTTCTGAAAATTTTAATGCTCTAAACACCGTATCGTGCAAATCAATTATTTGTTATAATGCACGATGACAGAAAAATCTTCCGACTTCAAAGACGCGCCGCCGATCAGCCCGCCGTCGATCTCAGGCATCGCCATAAGCTCTTTGCAGTTTTTGGCATTCATGCTTCCGCCATACTGAATACGGACTTTTTCCGCACATTTCGGGCAGAACACTTCCGCACACGTTTTACGGATAAAGCCGATGGTCTCGTTCGCCTGCTCCGCCGTAGCCGTTTTGCCCGTGCCGATCGCCCAGATCGGTTCGTATGCAATGACGATTTTGGAAACGTCGTCCAAGCCCTTGAGTCCCTCGCGGATCTGCACAGCAAGCACATCTTCCGTCTTGCCCGTTTCACGCTCCTGCAAGCTCTCGCCCACACAGACGATCGGGGTCAGCCCTGCCGCCAGTGCCGCATGCATGCGTTTGTTTACCGTCTCATCCGTTTCACCGAAATACTGACGGCGTTCGCTGTGCCCGATAATGACATACTTCACGCCGTACTCTTTCAGCATCGCCGCAGAAATCTCGCCCGTATAAGCGCCTTTTTCCGCAAAATGCACGTTCTGAGCGCCCAAAGCAATGTTGCTGCCTTTCAACGCTTCCGACACTGCAGGGATATCCGTAAACGGTACGCAGACCACAACGTCACATTCCGCATCCGCTACCAGCGGTTTCAGCGCATTTACAAGCGCCACGCCTTCCGCCGCCGTATTGTTCATTTTCCAGTTTCCAGCTATAATCGGTTTTCTCATAATAGTCCTCTTTTTCTGTAAATTGCGGAAAACCGATCACGGTTTTCCGCACAAATTCTGCCTTTTAGTCTTTATCGTTCAGGCACGCAATGCCGGGAAGAACTTTTCCTTCCATCAATTCCAAAGACGCGCCGCCGCCCGTCGAAATATGCGTCATCTTGTCAGCAAAGCCAAGCTGCTGCACCGCCGCCGCGCTGTCGCCGCCGCCGATGATCGTCGTCGCATCCTTTGCGTCCGCCATCGCCTTGGCTACCGCGATCGTACCTTTCGCAAGGATCGGGTTTTCAAAGACACCCATCGGGCCGTTCCAGACAACCGTCTTCGCTCCTTTAATCGCGTCCGCAAAGAGCTTCTGCGTTCCTTCACCGATATCCAACGCTTCCATATCCGCAGGAATCTTGTCGATATCCACCGTCTTTACTTCGATCGGGGCATCGATCGGGTTCGGGAATTCTTTGGCGATCACCGCATCCACGGGCAGAAGCAGTTTCTTGCCCATCTCTTTCGCTTTCGCCATCATGTCCTTGCAGTAGCCGATCTTCTCATCGTCCACCAACGACTTGCCGATCTCATATCCCTGCGCTTTCACAAACGTGTAAGCCATGCCGCCGCCGATGATCAGCGTGTCGCACTTATTCAAAAGGTTCGCAATCACGTTCAGCTTGTCCGCGACCTTCGCACCGCCCAGCACCGCCACAAACGGATGCACCGGATGATCCAGGCTGTCTGCCATCACTTCCAGTTCTTTCTGGATCAAAAAGCCGCAAACCGCCGTCTTTACCAGGCCGTATTCCACGATCGCCGCCGTAGAAGCATGCGAACGGTGCGCCGTACCGAATGCGTCGTTCACATAAACATCGCAGTAAGAAGCAAGTTTCTTGCAGAATTCAAGATCCTTGCCCTCTTCCCCTGCATAGAAACGCAGGTTTTCCAACAACACGCATTCTCCCGCTTTGAGAGCCGCCACTTTCTTTTCCGCATCGGGACCGATCACGTCCGCCGCAAACGTAACTTTATTGTCAAGAAGCTGATTCAATCTGTCCGCTACGGGTTTGAGCGTCAGCTTCACGGGATCGTTCTTCTTCGCTTTCGCAATATATTCTTCCGTTGCCGCTGCACGCTCCGATTCCGGCAGCGCTTCGACTGCCTTCTTCTCTTTTTTATTGAGCTTCACTTTTTCGTCGAAAACATTGTGAGGTTTGCCCATGTGCGAGCAAAGCACTACTTTTGCTCCCTGCTCCATCAGATATTTAATGGTCGGCAGAGCACCCATGATCCTGTTTTCGTCGGTGATCTTGCCGTCCTTCATCGGGACGTTGAAATCACAGCGGACGAGAACCCTTTTGCCTTTAACGTCAACATCCGTAACAGATTTCTTGTTCATTGCGTTATCTCCTTTGGATTTTTATTCCATATATAATGATATACTTTTTTTATTCTCTTGTCAAGGAATTGCCCCCGCCGCATATACAGTTCTTGCCAAGGTTTTCCCGCGTTTTAAAAACCGTTCTTCCTAAAAAATGATCCACACGCCTACGCCGTCTGTCCGAAAAACACGCTCTCCGCGTCATTTTTGCGGTTCAACACTTCTGAGCCTGCCGCAGAAATTCCCCTGCGCATACCCAGCCTGACGCCACGCCTCGTAAACGGCGATCGCCACCGAATTGGAAAGATTCAGCGAACGTATTTCTCCGATCATCGGAATGCGCACCGCATCATTATAATGCGCCGCCAGCAAAGGCTCGGGCAGACCTTTCGTTTCTTTACCAAACACAAGAAAATCGCCTTCCCTGTAATGCACGTCACTGTGTGTTTTTGCCGCCTTGGTCGAAAAAAAATAAAATTTCCCGTTCGGATTTTTTTCAAACAGTTCATCTACGCTGTCATAATAGGTTATATCCACAAAATGCCAGTAATCCAACCCCGCACGCTTCAGATATTTGTCCGAAACTTCAAAACCGAGCGGACGCACTAAATGCAAGCGGCACCCCGTCGCAGCACATGTCCGCACAATGTTCCCCGTATTCTGCGGGATCTCAGGCTCTACCAAAACGATATTGAACATTTTTTTCAAGCTCCTTTTTCTTCTCAATATCATAGCAGATTTTCTTATTTAACGCAAGAGAATACCGTTTTTTTATTTATAAAAAAACGGCTTCCGACTTTACCCTGCCGAAACACACTTTCATCGGACAATTTGCTTACATTATGCGATAACGTCATTCCATAATTTTTACCAAATCGTGCAGATGAACATTCGCTGGCCGCGTTTCGGACGGTGATTACATTTCGAAAAAAATATTTTTACTTCGCCGAATTTATTTTTTTGTCCTGATTTATTAATAACGTATGGTCGAAATTATTTCCACCGTTTAATTTTTTTACTTTGCGGCAATCACATGAAAAGCAGGAGCCCTTTCAGACTATAATTACTTCGATACAAAATTTGACAGTTTTTTCGAAAAACGTCATCAAAATTTATGACAAAAAAACAAAAAGACCATTCTTATCGATTAGAATTAAATTTTATATTTTTTTAAAAAAAACTTGACTTGTAAGCCTATATGCTGTATAATATGAGTGTAAATATGTGTGCAATATGATTTTCTATTGCGCCATATTCTGAATTAAGATCACACTCACTACCCATATTTTTTCTCATTTGTTTTAGGAGAACGGCGTACCGATGGTACGCCGTTCTTCTGTTTTTTTGCCTTTTGCATGCGCTGAGACAGAAATTTTGACCGGCTTTTATAAAAAAACAATGCTATTTTCCAAGTCTGTTAAATATCTGCCCTGTGATTTCGTTCTATAAGCAAATCAATCCGCTGTCTGCGTCGCAAGATGTTGATTTACTAAACATTTTGCTTAAAAATGACGTAAATCTTAATTTTTCTTCATTCGATCACAAAATATTCACACTGTTTTTGCTAAATTTAATCGAATGCGTTTGACTTTATTTTATTTTTGTATACAATGAAACAGCCGACAAAATACAAAAGGAGAGAGCAAATGAAGAAATTTATCAGAATTTTATGTACTTTCTTATTTGTTGTGAGTATTATAAGCATAATGACTGCTTGTAATGTTAAAACCGATTCATCCGATTCGGAAACCAAACAATATTCCGTGCGTTTTTACAATGGCACAGAACTTGTCTAGACCGTACAGACTTCAGGCAATGAAGCGATCGAAACTCCGGAACTTACCGCTCCCGAACATTTTACCTTCGACGGATGGTTTCTGGATAAAGACGTCTGGCAGCAGAGCTTTAACGGAAAAGATTATGAACAAAAACCTTTGACCTCCGATCTGAATGTATATGCGAAATGGACGCAGACGGAATTTCAGATTCAATTTGAACCCAACGGCGGTACACCCGTACAAAGTTCGGGCAGCTGGACAAGCAAAATTGAAACCGAGCCCGATTCTTCGCGGCAACATTACCGTTTTGACGGTTGGTTTACAAACGCCGAACTTTCGGGCAAACGTGTAAGTTTCCCCTATACCCTTACGGCGGATACCACTTTTTACGCAAAATGGACGCAGACAGAATTTCAGGTCACCTTTGAAGAAAACGGAGGCGTACCCGTACAGGACGGCTGGTTCGCAACGATCGAAAAGGAACCCGTAACAGAATATGAAGGCTATATCTTTGACGGTTGGTACACGGATAAAGCTTTAAAACCCCCCGCAATTTTCCCCATGAATCTGACCGAAAATACGACTTTATATGCTAAGTGGGAAAAGGCGCCCTCACTTATTTCTATCGAAGGATTTACCCTGGACGGCAGTAAAGCGACGGCAAACACTATCTATACCGATTCGACGGACACTATCGACCTTTCAAATGCGGTCACGGTTTCGGAAGGCGCACAATGGGCGCTTTATTCGGATGAAAATTGCCAGAATACAGTTTCTTCCGACTCTGTTCCTCTGAATGCCGGAACAAACCGTTTTTATTTGAAAGTCAGCGTTAAAGACGTATTCCGCGTGTATGAACTTGTCATACAGAAAACAGGCGGATATGCGCTGACAGTGTATGAAAACGGAGAAGCAAGCACGACTCTTTATGCCAATAAAGGCGACTCGTTTGAAAAACCGACTCCGAAACTGTACGTAACGAATTTCCAATTTGACGGAGAATATTTCTCCGACGCCGACATGACCGTGCCTTTCGATGATTTCAAAGCGGATGGCAATAAAACTGTTTATATGAAAATATGGTATGTCGGTTTTGAATACAGCAAAACCATTTTCACGATCCAAGAAGCGCTGGATTCGGATAAACCCATTCTGTACGCCAAGATCCCTTCCGAGATCGACGGAAACCCCATCTATTTTCTGAGCAGCAGTTTTCAGAACAATTTCAGTTTCAAAAGCAATTTAAAAGAAGTTGTCGTCGAACCCGGAATCCGCACGATCGCTAACTCGGCGTTTTACTATAGCGACCAGCTGGAAAAAGTAACTCTTCCCGACGGAATCATGCTTGCAGGAGGCGTATTCAGCTACTGTTCCAAACTTTCCGAGGTCGTTTGCGACGGAACGATCCGCTCCTCTTCCACCAATTTCTATAAAACGGCACTCTACAACAACGAAGATAATTGGGAAAACGGTGCATTGTATATCGGCAATTATCTCGCAGATTTTGATGAAACAAAAATAACTACGCCATCGTTTAAAGTCAAAGAAGGTACCGTTTCGGTCAGCGGCAGCGTCTTCAGTTACAGTTCGGCCTCACCCGTGCAGGTCACTTCTTTTGATTTCGGCAATACGGTAAAATACATCGGTTCCTGGGCGTTTGACAGAGCCACAAGCATTACTACCTTTACAGGCATGGATGCGGTGGAAAGTATCGGTGCGGACGCTTTCCGCGGAACGGGTTATTACAATGCCTCCGGCAACTGGACAGGCAATCTGCTCTATCTGAATCATTGGCTGATCGCTTCCAATGCCTTTTCGGGAGCTCTGACATTGCAGGCAGGCACCGTAGGCATAGCCGACAAGGTTTTCTCGGGAAACAAAGACATCACATCCGTCGATTTCGGAAATACGCTGGCTTATATCGGGAAATATGCATTCGGAAGCGATTATTCTTCGAGCGGCGGTGTTCTGACTGAACTTTCGTTTCCTGCATCCCTGCGTCTGATCGACGATTATGCTTTCGGCTATCAGACAAAGCTGACAACCGTCCGCATTGAAGAAGGGCTCGAATACATCGGCGACAGCGCCTTCCGCAATTGCAACGCAGTGGAATATATGATCATCCCTGCCAGCGTAAAAACGATCTGCCGCTCCGGGTTACAGATCTCCCAAACCGGAACAATATTCCTGCGCGGTGCATTCAAAGATATCCACACTGAAAACGAATGGAACGGTTATGCTTTCGGTTCCCTCAAGCCCGTTCCCTACTACGAATACAGTGAATCACAAAAGAGCGGATACTGGCACTACAACTCGGAAGGACTTCCCGAACTCTGGAACTAATTGAACTGCCGACTGCAACTTATTTGTATAAAAATTCGGCAGATCAAATCTCTATCGTAAAAAAACCGCCGCGCGAAAATTTCGCGCGGCGGTTTTTGTTGTCAAAATTTATTCCCCGACCCGCTTAATGCCGGAAGAAACTTTTTTCTGCTGCCGAACCAGAGAACCAATATTGTATGCAATGCCAACGCCCGTAAATACGATGGTCAAAGCAAAATTATACCACACTTCTTTCTGAACATCGGCATCCTCAGCGAGAAGCTGAAAGAATACCGCCGCCGCATTTCCCGAAACACCCGCTTCGTCCATAAGCACAGATATCTGAACGACATAACAGACAAAAAAAGTAATGATGATCATGACAAACGTCACAACCGAAACGATGACGATCTTGACCGCATTGTTCTTGCCGCCGAACTTTGAATATAGGAAAGATGCGGCAATCGCGCCCAACAGTGAAGAAATAAACGCGACATAACCGATCGCAAAGAGTATTGCGAAAATCGCACAACCGACAAGTCCTCCGACCAAAGCCCCTGCAAAGCCGTTCCAATAGTTGTTCGGAAGCGCCGCTTCCATGTTTTCCACCGCGACGGCGGATTGCAAACGCTGTTCCAGACACTCATCGTGGGTGCGGAAATATCCGCCGTTGTCTTGTGCCAGAACGCTCTTTATCATGGCCCGTCCGCAATACGGGCAGACTGTACCGTCCACGTCCAGACTTTTCAGGTATTCCGTCAATTCATGCAAGACCATATCAATATGTTCGACAATTCCCATCTTGCCGATTATTTCGAAATATATTCCGCTATCCTCTGTCGATACCTTCCCGATCTTGTACTTCTTCTTGTTCTCTACGTCAAGAAAATAATAAACTTCTTTTGCATGTGTACCCAAATTTGCGTGAACACCTACTCTGTATCTGTATATCATCGCCAAGCCGCCGTCGACCTCCAACGTGATACTGATCTGATAATCATTGAGCGTGCCATAGCATTGATTTTTCTCGCAGGTGAGTCCGTTCACCGCAGCGAATTCCTTCCACTTTTTATTCATATTCCCTCCAACAAAATGTTATCTCAATTATTATACAACCGTATTTTATATTTTTCAATATTTTAAAAAATTTTGTTATAAATTTTATTCGCACACTTCCTTGCAAAATCGCAAGAAGATTGCAACAACAAAATTTGATGCCTTTGTTCTGCAACCAGTTCTATTGCCAGTTCTACTGCCAGTTCTGCCGCCTGTTCTGCAACATGCTCTATAACTTGTGCCATTGCTTGTTTTTATCGGAGAATTGTTGTTTTTCGACTCGTTCCTTTTCAGCGTTTTTAAATTTTATTTTTTCATAACCCGCAACGGAATGCGGTGCACGCAAATTTTTTGCATGCACCGCATTCCGTTGTTTAAAAAATATATCCCGCCGCATAATGCGGCGGGACAAAAATCAGTCAAGATCCTTGATCTGTTTTTCAATTTTTTGTTTCATATCGATAAATTTGTCCAGTTTTGCGCGCTCGGCTTCCACGAGATTTTTCGGAGCTTTTTCAATAAATCCGCGATTATGCAATTTACCGTCCGCGCGCGAAATCTCACCGATCACGCGTTCCAGTTCTTTGGAAAGCCGTTCTCTTTCTTTCTCGAGATCAACCAGCTCGCCCAGCGGTACAAACACCGTGCAGCCCTCCGTGACCTGGGACATTGTCTTTTCACCGATCTGTGTACCGTTTTCCACGAAATCGATCTCGCTTGCCCCCGCAAGTTTTGCGATTGCACCCGCATTGGCCGAAACCATCCGCTTGTTCTGCGTAGACACAAACACTTTGACTTTCTTCGCCGGCGGACAATTTACCGAAACTTTCATATTGCGGACAGCTTTAATGATGTCCATGACAAGTTCGAAAGCCTTCGCTTCTTTCTTGTATGCGAGTTTGGAATTATAGCGCGGGAACTCGGAAACCATGATGCTCCCCTTCGTTCCCGGAATATTGCGATAGATCTCCTCGGTAATAAACGGTACGAACGGGTGCAGAAGCTTCAGCGCATTTTCCAGAACAAAGCAAAGAACAGAAAGAGTAGCAGCCTTCTTGGCAACGTCGTCGCTATAAAGCGAACTCTTGCAAAGTTCGATATACCAATCGCAGAAATCGCTCCACATGAAATCATACAGAGCCCCTGCCGCAATACCCAATTCGAATTTGCCCATGTTCAGGGTAACTTCTTTAATACAGCTTTCCAGGCGCGAAATGATCCATTTATCGGCCGCCGTCAATTTGATTTCCGAAAGCGGCGGGATCTTTACTCCTTCCGCATTCATCAGAACGAAACGGCTTGCGTTCCAGACCTTATTCATAAAGTTACGGCTGGCTTCCACTTTGCCTTTGCTGTAACGGCTGTCATTTCCAGGCGCCACGCCCGTGATCAGCGAAAATCTCAAAGAATCTGCACCGTATTCGTCGACGACTTCCAGCGGATCGATTCCGTTTCCGAGCGATTTGGACATCTTTCTGCCCTGCTCGTCGCGTACGATACCGTGCAGAAGCACATCGCGGAACGGAACTTTGCCCGTATGCTCGATCCCCGAAAAAATCATGCGCGCAACCCAGAAGAAAATGATGTCATAACCGCAGGAAAGTACATCCGTCGGGTAAAAATACGCGAAATCATCCGTCTTTTCAGGATATCCGAGCGTTGAGAACGGCCAGAGCGCAGACGAAAACCATGTATCCAGCACGTCTTCATCCTGCTTCAGGTTCTTGCTGTGGCAGTGCGGGCATTCCGTGGGATCGGTCTTGGCAACGATCATTTCTCCGCAATCCTGGCAATACCACACCGGGATCCTGTGTCCCCACCAGAGCTGTCTGGAAATACACCAATCTTTGATTCCTTCCATCCAGTTGAAGTAAATTTTCGAGAAACGGTCGGGCGTAAATTTGATCTTGTTGCGCGTTACCGCGTCGATGGCAGGTTTCGCAAGCGGCTGCATACGCACAAACCACTGTTTTGAAACGATCGGTTCCACCGTACTCTTGCAACGATAGCAATGCCCGACATTGTGCGAATGCGGCTCGATTTTGATGAGCGCGCCGCACGCTTTCAGATCTTCAACGATCTTCTCGCGCGCTTCGAACCGATCCAGCCCTTCGTATTTTCCCGCCTCCGCATTCATCGTTCCGTCATCGTTCATAACGCGGATCACGGGCAGATCGTGCCGCAGTCCGACCTCGAAGTCGTTCGGATCGTGCGCGGGCGTGATCTTTACCGCACCCGAACCGAATTCCATATCCACATAATCGTCCGCAACGATCGGGATCTCGCGCCCTACCAACGGCAGGATCAGCGTTTTACCGACCATATGCGTATATCTCTTATCATTCGGATTCACGGCTACGGCCGTATCTCCGAGCATCGTTTCCGGACGCGTCGTCGCCACCACGATGCTTTCGTCACTGTCTTTGACAGGGTATTTCAGATGCCAGAAGAAAGATGCGTCTTCACTGTATTCCACTTCCGCGTCCGACAAAGCCGTCTTACAGCCGGGACACCAGTTGATGATCCGATCGCCGCGGTAGATCAATCCCTTTTCGTAGAGATTGACAAATACTTCCCGCACCGCACGCGAACAATTCTCGTCCATCGTGAACGCAAGGCGCGACCAGTCGCAGGAAACGCCCATCTTTTTCATCTGTTCCACAATGCGTCCGCCGTATTTTTCTTTCCACGCCCAGGCACGTTTGAGGAATCCTTCGCGGCCGACATCCTTTTTCGTCAGCCCCTCTT